>CALMOL010000119.1:12312-19992 GCA_937871685.1 uncultured Verrucomicrobiota bacterium | reverse complement strand
GCGCCACGCCGAGCATCGTCAGCACGCAGCCCAGCGCGCCGGCGAGGTTCAACGCGTAGGCCGCGACCACGCCGCCGGTGGCCGCGATCAGCCAGCCGCCGATCGCCGGCCCCGCGGCGGAGGCCACGTAGAAGGCGTTCACGTTCCACGTCACCGCGTTCGGGAAGAGCGCCGCGCCCGTGATCTGCGGCACGATGGCGGAGTTGGCCGTGTAGTAGAACGCGCGCGCCGTGCCCGAGACGAACAGGGCGGCGTAGGTCCATGCCACCGGCGCGTCCGCCTGCGCGATGCCGAGGAGCGCCGCCGCCACGAGCACCTGCGCGCCGGCCGCCGCGAGGATGATGGTGCGGCGGTTGATCCGGTCGGCGAGCTGACCCGCCGACAGCGAGAAGAGGAACACCGGCAGCACCTGCGCGAGGCCGATGTAGCCGAGCGCGGCTTTCGAGCCGGTGCGCTCGTAGAGCTGCCAGCCCACCGCCACGCTCTGCACCTGCAGGCCCAGGGAGAGCAGCATTCGGCCGACGACGTAGCGCCGGAACGAGACGAGGCGAAGGGCGGCGAAGGCGTCGGGCTTGCCCATCACGCCCCCCGCGCCGCCGCCGAAAGCTCGGTGATGCGTCCCAGCAGCTCTGGCAAGGTGATTCCGGCCGCCGCCGCGGCCTCGGGCAGCAAGCTTGCCTCGGTCATGCCGGGGATCGTGTTCGCCTCCAGCACGTGGGCCACCCGCGCGCGGTCGTCGAGCACGATGTCCACGCGGCAATACACCTGCACGCCGAGCGCGCGGACGGCCTGAAGCGCGGCCTCCTGCACGATGGCTGTCAGCTCCTCGTCGAAAGGCGCGGGGCAATAATGGTCCGCGTGACCCCCGGGCGAGAGAAAAGGATACTTGTTCCGGAAATCGTAGAACCCGTCGGCCGGCGGCTTGATGAGGATCACCGGCAGCGCTTGGTCGCCGAGGATGCCCACCGTCGTTTCCAGGCCCTCGATCAGGCGCTCCACGAGGATCTCGTCGCCGAAGCGCGCGCAGTCCGCGAGCGCCGGCTCGACTTCCTCCTCCTTGCGGCAGAGGTGGACGCCGACGCTGGACCCCTCGCAGGTCGCCTTGATGACCATCGGCAAGCCAAGCGTGGGCCGCTCGCCGGCGCGGATCACCTCCCACTCCGGCGTGGGCACACCCGCGGCGGCGAAGGCGCGCTTGGTCTTCACCTTGTCAAAGCAGACGTCGCTCACCGCCACGCCCTCGCCGGTGTAGGGCACGCCGCGCTTGTCAAGTTCACGCTGGAGGCGGCCATCCTCGCCGAAGGTGCCGTGGATCATGAGAAACGCGAGCTGCGTCCCTGGCGGCAAGGCAAATGACTCGTCGCGCGCGTCCACCTCCGTGACGCTCGCCCCGGCTCGCGCCAGGGCCGCTCCGACCGCGCGCCCGGAGGCCTGGGAAACCTCTCGCTCCGAGCCGGGCCCGCCGACGATGAGGGCCACGTTCTTGCCGGCGAGCGAGGGATGCGGGATAACCATGAAGCTTCCACCGAGAGCACAGGAAACCCGTGGGCGGCAACCCAGGATATGTGTCTCCCGCCGCGGGATGGCAACCCAGAAAGAGCCGGCCTTCCTTTCCGCCACTGGCACGCCAGCGTGAAACCTACGCCGCAGCCCGCGCCGCCAGCCGGCGGCGGCGCAGCCGCTCCCCGGTCACGCCAAGGACGGCCAGGGCGCCGGCGAAGACGGTGGACGCTTCGGGCACCGCGGTGATCACTTGTCGGCTGGCGAAGCCGGCGGAATTCGAGTCGGCGCCGCCGGCGCTGAGCGTGAGCAGCGGGTCGAGGGTGACGACGTTGCCATCGGCGGGGAAAACCCACGCCTCGCCCCCGTTCACGGGCATGGCACGGGTGAACTCGCCGTAAAACGCGCCGGCCGCGGGCAGGGCGCCGTTGTAATAGTCCGACGCCGCAAAGCCCTCAAACCAGCGGATGCCGATCGCCGTGCCGCTCGCCAGCAGGCTGCCGGTGTTGAAGACGAGCGAGCGCTGGAGCACACCCGGATCGTCGGGTGAGCCAGGGTCGGTCTCCGCAAAATCGAAGCCCGCGGCCGAGGGCCACTCGGTGCTCCCGAAGGAAAACGTGACCAGCCGGTCGTCGCCGCCCACCCAGGCGCCGGCGGGCACGGCATCAAACACGCCGTTTGGCCCCAGGTTGACAAGCTGCACGAGCCGGCCGGGCGCAAGCAGCGCGGAGCCGTCGTGCGTGCGGAGGTCGGCTGCGGTGACGTCGAGTTGCACGTCGCCGCGCAGGACGACGGGCGACAGCACGAGCAGTAAAAGCAAAGAGGATACAACCTTCATGGCGTAATCGAAAATGAAGCGGGCGCTCGCGGAGAAAATCGCGGGGATGGTTCGCCCTCACGGCGCCAAGATCCAGTCCACGGAAGGGCTGGAGGACTTTTTGCGGATCAAGATGGCTTGGCCGGGCGGAATCACGACGGTCTGGCCGACGTTCGTCACGGTGGAGCCGTAGCGGCGCCAGCCTTGGCCGGAAAGGTGAAAGTAGGAAGTGCCCGGCACCGGGTTGTAGCCGACGGTCTGGCTGGTGTAAACGTAAAGCTGGTCGAGCACGTTTGTGCGCGTCGGCGAAGCCTTGAGCACCGAGCGCGCCGGGTCGGTCAGGTGCAGGAGGCCGGAATCGTCGAGCAGCACCGGCTCCGGGAACGTGATGGAAGCATACACGTCGTTGCCGCTCGCCGCGCTCCCGCCGGGAATGAAGACCACGAAGCGATGGTTCGGCACCGCGCCAGCCGAGACGAGGACGGTGTCGGCGGGGTTGCGCCGGCGCACCGCGAAGGCCGAGCCGGGCGGGAGGATGCGGTCGGACACGTCGGCGCCGGTGGCGTCCCCCTCGCGCCGCCAGCCGGCGCCGCGCAGGAAGTAGATGACGGTGGCCGGCTTCGAGGTGCCGACGGCGTAGTTGTCGAAGAAACGCAGATCGTCGGCCGGCGTGGACGGGTCGGGCCGCGGATCAAGGCCGAGCGTGGCCTCGTCGGTGCCGAAGAGGCTGGCGATGCTCGCGTAGGCAGCGACCTTCACCACGTCGCCGAAGCCGATCGTGCCAAGCGGGTGCGCGGAAAGGCTGTCGCCCTCGGTATCGAGCAGGAGCGACTCGGCGGTGTTGCCGGTCACGCGGTAGAACACGCCGGCCAGCGGGCCGGTGGTAAACTGCGCGTAGTAGGTCCGCCGCTGGACACCGGTTTGGTATTGGAACTCGTTCGGCTGCCACGCGGCGCCGGTGAGGCGCAAGGTGTTCGCGCCGACGCCGCTCACGCCGCCCACGACCACGGGCTCGGCGGCGAAGGGCATGGATACGAAATTGTCCGACTGCCCGCGAATCGGCACCACCGCGGCCCCGCCTGGGCCGGCGGACGCGGTATCGGTGGAGCCTTGAAGCGGCGCGGGGCCCGGGCCGGCCAGGACGGCCGCGAGCGCGAGGAAAAGGCGGATGGCAGGACGCATGTGGGAGAGGGCGGAAGGATTCAGCCGTTGTTGCGGGTAACGTCCAGGCGCAAGAAGCGGCGTGGGCGGGCGGTGGGATCGAGCGGCGCGGAATCGCGAACCTTTACCCGCCGGAAGCCGTCGCGAACGCCGGCTTGGTCCACCGGCACGGAGCCGGACGCGGCCGACCAGGGGCCGGTCTTGGCGCTGTCGGCGGCGACGGTCTGGAAGACGAGCGCCGAATCGTCGGTGCGACCCTCGTAGGTGAGCGTCACGTAGTCGCGCCCGCCGACGCGATCCACGCCGATGCGCGGGCCGAGGTGGCGGTTGGCGCGGGTGGGATCCAGGTCGAGCGCGTATTTGACGAGATTGGGCAGGCCGTCCTTGGAGGGGTTGGCGTTGGGGCCGACGATGTCCGGGTTGGTTTCACCGCCGAAGTGGCGCGTGACCCATGCGTCGTAGAGCGAGTTGCTCGTCACGCTGACCAGCGCGGTGGTCTCGGCCGCGCCGCCGCGGCCGTCGGCGGCGGTGAAGCGCACGGGAAACTGGCCGGTTTGGCTGAAGCCGGGCGTCCATTGGAAGCGGTAAACGGTGCGGCCGGGCTGGCGCGAGTCGAGGATGAACTGGGAGCCGGCGGGCGGGTTGGCCAGGGCGAGGGTCACGTCATCGCCGTCCTGGTCGGTGGCCTGGACCAGGAAGCCGACGGAATCGCCGGGACGCACAAACTTGTCCGGAATGTAGGCGAAGACCGGGGCGCGGTTGCCGGCGGGCGCGGCGCCGAAGGTCACGCGGTAGGTGGAAGCGGCGGCGTTCGCCCCGTCAAAGAGATGGAAGAAGTATTCCGTGGTGTGCGAATCCTCGTTGCGCTTGCGGCCCAGCCAGGCGTTCTCGGGGCGGATGACCTTGCCGTCGGAGCGCACCACGCTGGCGAGCGCCTTGGCGCCATTGAAGGGATCGCGGAAGCGCACGTAGGAGAAGCCCGCCGCGCCGGGCAGCGTGAAGCCGTAGTCCCCGCCCGCGGCGGGCAGCGCCACCTCGGGAACCGTGGTGCGGTCGGCCACGGGGGTGTCCACGCCCTGCGATTCGTAAACGGAGAGGTTGACGAGGTTGCCGGCCGGGTCGGCGTCCCACGCCAGGAAGTCGCGCGTGTCGTCGCGCCCGGGCAGGTCCACGCGCACGTCGTGCAGCAGAAAATGGGTGCGGAGGTTGTCCGGCGAGATCAGGGAGGTCAGTTGGCCGCCGAGCTCGTCAGAGTGCGACACGGCCGCGGAAAACTCCACGAAACGGCCGGAAAGGTTGGTGACCATCGTCCAGCGCGCAACGGCGGCGGCGCCCCCGGCGGAGGGCGGCAGATCGCCGAAGTCCACGAGGAGCGAGTTGGTGCCGGGCCGGTTGTTGACCTCGGAGCCGATGATCTGGAAGCCGATGGCCAGGCCCTGGCGGTTCTCGACGATGCGGGGCTGCGAGGACTCGATCTTGAGGCCGCGCGCCGGGCCGGCGCCGATGTTCAGCACCCGCACGCCGAGCGTGAAGGGCTCGGCCGGCTCGATCACGTCGGGGGTGAGCGGATCGTCGGAGGAAATCTCGCGGGTCAGGAAATAGTCGAGCCGCAGGTTGGGCAGCGGCTTCACCGTGATGTAGTCCGGCGTGACGTCCACGCGCTGCACTTCCGGGGCGCTCCCGATGCGATAGGTCAGCGTGGCCCCGACGAAGAAGACGCGCCCTTCAGGCTGCGTGCCGCCGGCCGCGAGGGCGGGCACGATCAGCCAGGAAATGTCGGCGACCGAAGCGGGCCCCACGGAGGCGGGCGCGCCGGCGCCCTGCGCGCGGATGAAGAAGAGGACGCTGGGGTTGGTGTCGTTCGGATTTGAGGAGGCGGGCACGGGCGCGCCGGCGGCGTCCATGAACTTTACCGTGACCTGCACGTCGTTGAGGGCGGCGGCGGTGAGGCCGTTGGTGATCTTCATGCGCGCCTCGAAGCCCTGGCGCGCCAGCGTGACTTCCTGCAGGATCTCGATCTTCACCCGCGCGCAGATGGAATCATCGGCGCGCGCGGCGGGGAGCGCGGCGAGCGCCGCCGCTGCGAGGGGCAGAAGGCGGTGCAGGGAGCGGAGAAGGGACACGGCGGACATAGCGGAAGGGGGCAAAGGCAGCGGCTCAAAGGTCCCAGCACTGCTCGAGCTTGAGCACCGTGAAGCGGAAATCGACGTCCGAGAATCCTCCTGTCTCGCCCTTCCGGCCGAGGATCTGAGCGCTCTTGTTCACGTTCCGGTTCCACTTGATCCGGGCTTGCGCGTAGATCTCGCCGGACAAGCAGAGCTGGGCCGGGTCGCACTGGGGTCGCGACGGCGGACAGAACTTGCACTTCTTCTTGATCGATCCGGAGGCCTCGGCAAACAGCCCGATCTTGGCCTTCGCGCCGGCGAAGCGGGACAACGGTCCGAAGGCGCCATCGCCGATGTCGCCTTCCACGCCGCCGCCGACGGACAGGGACACCGATCCCTTCCCCTCAATGCTCACGCAGCCGGCGTCCTTGCACGCGGGCTTCTCGGCGGAGAGGCTCACGCTCAGCTTGGCGGCGATTTCCACCAGCACGCCGCCCCTCCCCTTCACGCCGAAGAGATCGATCTCGCCGGAAGAGCCGGAATAAGCCGCCGAAACCTCGGCCGTGATCGAGCCCTTGCCGGACCAATCCAAGCGCGGAAGCCCGACCTTGGTGCAGCAAGCGGTGAGGCAGAAACGGCCCTGCGCCTGCACCTTGGCGGAGAATTTGAAGTCGCCCTTGGTGATGAGCAACGCTGGAAATGCCGGCCCGGGGAGCTTGCCCTCGACGCCAAAGTCGGCGCGCAGGTCGATGCACACTCCCTCCGGCGGTTTGAAGCCCGATTCCGCGCCGTCCACGTCCACGAGTTGCGGGGGGGCGTTGTAGGCGAAGGTGTAGGGATTCGAATCGCCACGCAGGCCAAGCGGGTCGCTCTGGAGGTAACGCCCGAGCACGGGATCGTAATACCGGTGCAGGTTGTAGTGCAGGCCGGTCTCGGCGTCGAAGTATTGGTTGGAGCCGCGCAGGTGGGAGGCCACCACAGCGGGTGAAATTACCGCGGCGCGGCCCGCGAGGTCGTAGCGCGCGGACCAGACCACCGCACCGTTTGCCGCGAAGAGCGCCAGCGGCGCGCCGAGCTGGTCGCACGCGTAGAAGTAGTAGTTGCCCGACTCGTTGCGCAGGAAGAGCGGCTCAAGGCCGTCGTTCTGCCCCGGACGGTGCCCGTAGGTGCGGGTGACGACGAGCCGGCCGCCCTCCGCGCGCGCCTCCGCCACGAGGGTCTGCCCTGCCCAGTGGAAATAGGTGCGCGCCCCACCGGTTTCCTTCCACAGGCGCCGGCCGAGCGGATCGTAGGCGTAGCGCGCGACGACGGCGCCGCTCCGGCGCACCTCGAGAAGTTCCTGCTGCGGGCCGTAAACGTATTCGGTGGGCACGCCCGCGTCCGTGCGGAGCGTGACGTCGCCCGCGGCGTCGTAGGAGAAGGCGGAGCTGCCGTAGGTGGCGAGCTGGTTGCCCAGCGGCCGACCGCTGGCGTCGGTGACATAGGTGACATTCGAAACCCCCGAGGCCGCGGTGCGATTGAAGGCGAGGTCGTAGCCGAAGGATTGGCCGGGAATGCCGGTCACCGTCGAGGCGGCGCTCACGACCTGGCCGAGCTTGTCGTAGCCGTAGGAGATGACGCCGTTGAGCGACACGCGCTGGGTGAGCTGGCCCACGGCATCGTAGGCGTAGGACTCGCGCGCGATGTCGGCCCCGCCCGGCGCGCGGTAGGCAATGGACACGGGCTTCATCGGTCCGCCGTAGGTTACCTCCTTCGTGGCGCCGCCCGGATAGGTGATGCGGCGCGGTCCAAACCAGGTGAACTCGTTGTAGGTGATCACGCCAAGGTCGGGCGCGGACACCGTGGCGAGGTTGCTGCCGCCGGCGTAGGTATATTGGTAGGTCGTCGCGTCCGGCGCGGTGTAAGAGGCGATCAGGTCATTGCCGGTGTAGGTGAACGCGGGGCTCCGCGTGAGCCCGGGGCCGTAGGTGACGGGCTCGCCGACGAGGCGCCCGTAGCCGTCGTAGGCGTAGGTCGCCGAGGATTGCCCGTCCGAATACGCCGTCATGCGCCCGCCGGCATCGTAGGTGAAGTCGGTCACGCGCGCCGGGGTGGGAT
>CALMOL010000119.1:0-12243 GCA_937871685.1 uncultured Verrucomicrobiota bacterium | reverse complement strand
GCGGCCGGCGTCGTTCCAGGTCAACTCGGTGCGGCGACCGACCGGGTCCACCGCGACGACGGGCGAGTTCGAGGCGTCGTAGGTCCAGGTGAACACGCCGCCGTTGGCGAGCGTTTTCCGGGTGAGGCGGCTGGCGCGGTCATATTCAAGCACCACGGTCTGGCCGAGGGCGTCGGTCAAGCGTCGCAGATTGCCGCGGTTGTCGTAAACGGCGTCGCGGCGGTAGGTCCCGGCGGTGCCGCCCATGTCCACAGCGGTGGAGATGGGGTTGCCGAACCGGTCGGACTGGGTGGTCCGGCGCTCCCCCAGCCCGTTGGTAGCCGCGTCCACGGCGCGGGCAAGGTCGAGTTCGGTGTAATCCACCGCCGCGCTGGTGCCGTCCGCGTAGCGCACCGCGGTGCGAACGATTTGGTTGCCGGCGCCGTAGGTGAACTCCTTGGTGAAAGCAGGGGTCGAGACCGACGTGACCAGGTCATAGCCACCGCCCGAGTAGCTGAAGGCGCGGGGATCGTATTGCGTTGTCACCACATCGCCGGCGGCGTCGGTCTGGCGCACGAGCCGGCCGTGGAGGTCGTATTCGAGGCGGGTCTCGCCGCCGGCCGCGTCCACCGTGCGGACCACGCGGCCGTCGGGGTCGAGCTCGGAGAAGGCGCTCTTGCCGTCAGGCCCGGTGACGGTCACGCGTTCAGCCTGGTAATCGTAGGTGATCTTCTCGCCGAGCGCCCCGGTCAGCTCGCGCAGGCGCCCGAGAGAGTCGTAGGCATAGGACACGGTGTGGCCGGCGGGATTGGTCTTGCGCAGGAGTTGCTGGGTGAGCGGGTCGAAGGCGAAGGTGGTCTGGCGGCTGAGGCCATCGCGGGTGGCCACTACGTTGTTGCGCTCGTCGTAGGTGCCCTCGGTGCGGTTGCCCTCGGGATCGATCGTGGCCGAAATGCGGCCGTAGGCATCATACTCGAAGCGCGAGACCGCGTCGGCCAGCACCACCGGGGCGCCGGCGGCGTCCAGAATCGGCGCGCCATCGGCGGCAAGCGCCGGGCCGCCGCGCACGGTGCGGCTCTGAAGCCGGCCATCGGCGTCCACGGCATAAACCTCTTCCCGCGCCTGCGGGGTTCCCGCCGCATACACCATGCGCACGGGGTTGTTGTTTGCGTCGTATTCGTAGGAAGTCACGATGCCGCGCTCGTTGGTTTCCCGCAGAAGGTGCCCGAACTGGCGGTCAAACTCCTGCCGGCGCGTCGTGCCATCGGGGTTGGTCACGGTGACGACGCGCCCGGCGTCCGATGCGACCGAGATCGTCTTGTTCCCGAGGCCGTCGGTGACCTCCTCGGTGGTGTCGTCGGCGAGGGAGCGCCGCACGGTGACGCCGTTGACATCCACGCGCTTTTCCGCGCGGGACTTGTCGAAGAAGCTCTCGGTGACCTTGCCGGAGGTTTCCTCGATGCGGGAGTAATATTCGCGCGTGGCCGCGTTGTAGGAGAACTCGAACCTCTTGCCGCGACCGTTCTCGTCGAGCACGCTGGCCACGTAGCCGTTGGAGGGATGATAGGTCAGGCGGCGCTCGTGGCCGTCGGCCATGCGCTTGAAGTTCAGGCGGCCGGCGCCGTCGTAGCCGTAGGTGGTCTGGAGGCCGCGGGCCACGTCGCGCACGGCGGCGAGCGCGTCGCCGGCGTAGTCGTAGCGCACGTCCGCGCCGAGGGAGGAGGTGGCGCGGATGATGCGGCCCCGCGCGTCGAAGCTGAAGGCGAGGAGGTTGGCGCCGGCCGCGTCCTTGACGGCGCGGATGCCGCCGGGGACGGCAGGATCGTATTCGACGGTGGCCTGGACGCGGGCGCCGACGCCGAGCTTGGTGAGGAGGCCCTCGGCGTTGAACTCCCGGTATTGCTTCGAGGTGGAATCGACCAGCCGCCAGCCACCGCCGGCCAGCGGGGAGAGAATCATGTCGCGCAGCACGTAGTTCGTGCCCGAGCGGGTGAACTTGCCCGCCGAATAGGTGATTGACTCGACCTGATTGCCGGCGGCGTTGTATTCGTAGGCGAGCGAGCCGAAGGGCGAACGGAAGACCCAAGCGCCGTCCACCCAGTAGCGCGTTACCTCGAAGGTGAGGCCCGGGGCGAACGCCACGAGGTCGGTGGCGTCATCCGAATATTCGCCCGAGACGCGCGAAACCGACGAGCCTGTTTTCTCGGGCTTGTCGCAGCAAAAGAGCGGGATGAGGCACTTCGGCGGGCAGAAGATTCCCGAGAGGAGGGTGCCGCCCGCGCCGCCGCCGGAGCCGCCGTAGCCGGGGCCGCCGCCGCCGCCGCCCACGTAGCCGCCGCCGGAGGCGCCGACGCAGCGGTTGAAGGCGAGGCAGAAGCGAGCGGAGCCGCTGAAAGGCAAACCGAAGAAGCAGCGGAAATCCCACGAGATCGGAATACAGGCCGTGTAGGCGCACGACGAGCCGGCGCCGTCGCCCTCGCCGCGGCCGGCCGGAGACGCGCTGGACCGGTTGACCGGTGTGGTGCCGGCGGCGACCGAGCAGTTCCCCTCCAGCGCGCGCAGGCAGCGCAGGCGGTAGGGAATGGTGATCACCTGCCCGGCGTCGAGGGACGAGGGGATGCCCTGAAGAAATTCGTATTGGAAGAACTCATCGCCCGGCGGCAGCCCGATCGAAAGGTTGTCCGCGCGGATCAGGCCATAGTTTTTTACGGTGAACTCTCCCTGATAGACATCCCCGGCGCACATCGGGGGAATGTTTAGCACGCCGGGGTTCACCACCACGACGGGCGCGGGCACGTTGGTCTCAAAGGTGGCGGAAAGGACGACTTGGTAGCGGTCCTGCAGATCGACGGGCACGACTTCCCATTCGACCGTGACCAGCTGGTAGTTCAGCGGCACGCTTTGCGTGACCGTGGCGCCCGGCCGCACCTCGACCTGGCCGATGAAGGAATCGTGGCGATCGGCCGTGACGCGGTAGCGGTAACGGCCGGCCGGCAGGCCGAGGCCGGGCAGCGGCTCGTTCGGATCGCGGAAGTCAGCCTCGCCGTAGCCGTTGGTCACCACGGTGCGGGTGAAGGAAGGCGTGGCCTCGCTCTGGAGCGTGACGGTGGCGTTGCGCACGCCCGAAAACGTCGGCGTGGGGTGGTCCGGGGTGCCGGGCGCGGCGTAGGCGGGGTCCACCAAGCCGGTGTAGAGGTCGAGCACCTTGAAGAGCGCGGAGCCTTTCACGCCGGAAGTCACCGCGGCGTGGACGGGGATGGAAACCGCCGGGTAGTTCGACGACTCCACGCGGAGCACGAAGTAGTAGTCCGCGAGCGCCACGCTCGCGGGCGGCTGAAGGTTCACGCCCACGGGGCGCCGCTCGCCGACCGCCAGCGAGCCCTGGTCGGGCGGCACCGTGAGCGAGATCCACGCGGGCGCCGGAGCGAGCGTGTTGCCGGTGCGCTGCTGGAGCGAAAGGCGCACGTCGTTGAGCGCGACGAGGCCGAGGTTGGAGAGCGAAACCGATTCCATCACCGCCCCGCCGGGATTCACGCCGGTGTCGAGCATCGTGGGGGCAAATCCGAGCACCGGCGCCGCGGCGACCAACTCGTAGGAAACCGTAACCAGCCCCCAGCCGGCCGCGCCGCTTTCGTCCGAGCGGACCTTGAGCCGGAAGGTCCCGGCGGCGGGTGCGGTGTTGTCGGCCGTGAAGGTGAGGCCGATGGCCGAGGATGCGCCGGGGCCAAGGTCCAGGGGCGCGTCGGCCGTCACCGTCACACCGGGCAGGAGCGCGGGGGAAGGCTGCTGGTCGGCCGCGTTGTATTCGAGGCGCAGCGCGGTGGCGGAAGTGCCCGCGACGGCCGTGGCGGTCAGGTCCACGCGGAAGGGATAGTTGCGCGGCAGCCGGAGCATGGCGGTCTGCGGGGACACGCTCACGCGGTTGACGACGAAGGTGGCCTGCACCATGCGGGAGTTGAGCTCGGGGTGCGTGGCATACACCGAGTAGCGGCCCGCCTCGCCGGCGAGCGGACGGAAGGTCCACGTCCAGGCGCCGGTCGAGTCGGTGGAAACGACCGCGGTGCGCTCGAACCCATTGAGGAGCAGGCCGACCCGCACGGGCACGCCGGGCACGGGCGCGCCGCCGGCGCGCGCCTCGGCGCGGCCGGAGATGACGATGGGATCGGCACCGTTGGATTGCGCGGGAAGCGCCGCGAGCACACGGGCGTCGTAGGAAACCTCCGTGAGCGTGACCGCCGCGCGACCGCTCGGGCCGGGCAGTTCAACCGCCTCGGGTTGGCCGAAGCGGTAATACACGCGGTCGGCCTGCACCTGGGCGGAAAGCCGCGGCGGGGCCGCGGGCGGCACCGCGATGGTGAGCGGGCCGGAAGTGTAGGTGGCCCCGCCGGCCACGCGGATCACGCTGGTGCCGTCGGCGAGGGTGAACACATCCGTGCCGAGGGCGAGCTGCACGGGTGCGGTGGCGAGCACGTTGTTCTCGGCGTCGAGCAGCCGGAGGCGGAGCTGGTCGGAGGGCTGCGAGCCGTTGGCGCGCGCGGAGATGATCTCGATGGATTCGGAAGAGGGATTGGTCAGCTGGATCTGGAGCGCGCCGTTGCCGTCGCGCACAAAGGCGCCGGGGAGCACCTGTAGGTCGAGGCCGCCGTCGGCTAGCGCCACCGCACCGGTGCGCACGAGGGTCACGGTCTCGCCCACGTTGGGCGAGATCTCCAGCGCGCTCACCAGCGTGGCGCTCGCGCCGGTGAGCGAGGCATAGCCGCCGACCACCACCTTCTGCGCGGACACGCTCCCAGCCGGCGCGACGAACGTGGGGGAAGTCGAGGTGACGCCTCCAAGCGTCACGCGCAGCCGGGAGCCGGCCAGATCGGCGGACGAGTTGTCCGTCACGTTGAACGTGAGGGCGTTCATCAGCCCGCGGCGCACCACGGTGCCGGCGGCGAGCTCGAAGCCGGCGCGCGGCAGGCGCAGGGAGCGGCCGACGCTTTCCTGCCCGTTGGCGTCCACCACCGCGACGGTGTAGAGCCGCTCCTCGCCGGGCGCGACCCCGGGGTCGGTGAATTCCGTGGCCGTGACGGGCGCGTCCCCGTTGAGCTTCACGCGAGCCGCGCCCTCGCCGGCGTAAAGGTTCACCCCGGCAAACGAGCCGGGCGGCAGGGTCCAGCGCACCACCGGCCGCGCGGCGTCGGCCTGGATGACGGCGAGCGTGCGGACCGGCAGGAGCGTGGCGTTGAGGTAGGCGGAGTTGGAAACGGGCGACTCGTTGCCCACCGCGTCGAGGGCGGTGACGGCGTAGTAGGGCTCGGCCATCGTGGGCGCCGGATCCGTGAAGCCGGTCGTGGTCACGCGGTCGGCCACGGGCGTAAGCGCCCCCACCGCGGTGATGGCCGCCGCGGCGCGATACATGCGGTATTTCACCGGCTCGGTCCCGGCGGGCCGCTGCCAGGAAAGGAGCACGCCGGCCCCGGCGAGCTGGGCGGAGAGCCCGGTGGGCACGCCGGGCGCGATCGAATCCGCGGTCACGCTCGCGGCGGGCGAGGAAGCGGGGCCGACGCTCGCCTGGCCGTTGGCGGAGCGCTTGGTGGCGATGCCGTAGCGCCAAACGCCGTCCGCGCCGGGCAGGTCGGACGTGGCGACGGTGGCCGGGTTGTCGATGTCGAGCAGCGCGGTGAGGGCGGTGCCGTTCACGGTCGAGCGGAAGATGCGGTAGCCGGCAGCCTCGGGGGCGCGCGTCCACGAGAGGTCCACGCGGCCGGCGGGCCGGCCCACGGCGGCGAAGCCGGCCGGCGGCGCGAGGTCGGGCAGCGCCCCCTGATAGACGAGGTAGGAATTCGTCACCGCGGAAGCGATGCGGGTCGAAACGTTTTGCAGGTCGTCCACCGCCTCGAACTCAAAGGCCAGCGTTTCGGGCGCGGACGCGCCCGCCGCCGCGGGCAGCGCGAAGGAACCGGTGAAGGTGCGCGGGTTTGCCCCCGCCGTGAGCGCGATGGGCGTTGCCGACGAAGCAAGCTTCCAGCGCAGCGTCGGCGGCGCGGCGGGAGTTTCCGAAAGCTGGATGGACACGCTCACCGTGGCCGGCGAGGGGTCGTTGCGGATCGGCACCGCGGGCGAGGCGACCACGAGCGAGACGAGGTCCGGTCCGGCCGCGTCGATCTCCAGCGTCGCGCCGGCCGCGATCGCCGAGCCGCGGTTGCCGGCGGCATCGCGCGCCGAGAACGTGACCGTGGCGGTGCCGCTGGCGACGTCCGCGCCGATAATGAACGTGCCGGTGTAGCGGGTGTCGGTGACCCGCGTGAGCTCGACGGGGATCGGCTGGCCGGAAGGCGGCGTGACCGCGAGGAAGGGGGCGGCCGAGGCGGCCTCGGAAAGGGTCAGCGTCACGTCCACGAACCCGCGGCCGTAGCGCGGGGCGCGGTAGCGATTCGGATCGCGGTGGGTGAAGACGATGCTCGCGGCCTGCGGCGGCGTGCGGTCCACGGTGCCGGCCACCGCGGTGGACAGCGGGCCGGTGGTGCCGGCGACGTTCGTGGTGGCGAGCGCGTAGTAATAGGTGCCGTCGGCGGCCGGCTGGTCGTCAAAGGCGAGCGCGGCGAGGCCGGGAGCGATGCGGGTGGCCTGCGCCGGGGAAGTGAAGGGCGCGCTCGAGCGGTAGAGGTCGTAGGAGGCCACGTTCACCCCGGCCGGAGCCCGCCACTGGACGCGAAGGCGGCCGCCTTCGAAGGCGAGCACCTCCAAGCCGACCGGTGGCCCCGGAATCGTGGGGTCGAACACCACGCGCACGGCGGGCGACGACGGGCCGTCGCCCGCTCGGTTGAAGGCCACGGCGCGCAGGTCGTTGTTGCCCTCCGTGAGGGTCACGGGACCAGACCAGGCGCCGGCCGGGTCCACCGCGAGCGGCGGCGAGAGGCGCGCGGCGCCGAGGAAAAGGGCTACCTGCGACCCGAGCGGCGCGGTGCCGGACACGGTGAGGTTGGCGCGCGGCGTGGCGAAGTTGTTCGCCGGCGCGAGGATCACCGGGGCAACGGGCGCCGCGAGCGTGAGATTCAGGGAGCGCGCGGCGGTGGACGTGATGCCGTAGGAATCATAGCCGGTGACGGTGAGCGCGTAGGCCCCGTCGGGCAGCGCGTCCACGCCCCAGGGCGCCGAATACGTGCCGCCCGCGCCGCGCACGTCGGTCGCGTCGAGCACCACGGCGTTGTCGCTCGCGCGGCGCACGGCGAAAACGATCCGCGAAACTCCGGCGGGATCGGAAGCGGACACCGAGAAGACGCCCGAGCGGGTGATCGTCGCGCCGTTGGCAAGCGCCGCCCCATTGAAGGCCAGACCCGTCAGGGCGGGACCTTCGTTGTCCACCGTGATGGCCACCGTTTCGGCCGCGGAAAGCGGCGGCGCGCCGTCATCGGTCACGCGCACGGTGACTTGGACCACGCCACCGGGCGTGGTGGGCGGAATATTCCAGCGGAACGCGCCGGTGGCCGGATCGATGGAAGCGCCGGCGGGCGCTCCCGCGTCGAGGGAGAAGCGCAGCGCATTCGCCGGGAGATCAGCGTCGGTGGCCCGGGCGGTGAAGGTTAGCTCGTTGCCCGCGCCGCCCGTTTTCGGGCCGATGAAGGCGAGCACGGGCGCGACGTTCACTTCGTTGACCGTGACGGTGAAGGTCTTTGCGTCGGCTAAGGCGGGTGCGCCGTTGTCCGTCACGCGCACGGTGATGGGATAAGAGCCCGGTCCCTGCGCTTCGGTGGGCGTCCAGGCGAACGCGCCGGTTTGCGCGTTGATCGAGGCGCCGCCCGGCGCGCCGGCGTCGAGGGAGAAGGTCAGCGTCTGGCCGGCGTCGGGATCCGTGGCCGAAGCGGTGAACGTGAGCGCGACCAGCTCGTTGACGGTGCGGTCGGGCGGCGCGGCGAGGGCGGGCGCGCGGTTCGGCGGGCGCACGTTCACGGTGAAAGCGCGCGAATTGGAGAGCGCAGGCACGCCGTTGTCCGTGACGACCACGGTGATCGCGAAGGAGCCGGCCGGACCCGTGGCGTAGGTGAACGCGCCGGTCTGGGCGTCGATCTGCGCGCCGCTCGGCGCGCCCGCGCCGAGAGAGAACGCCAGCGCATTGGCCGGGAGGTCGGGATCCGACGCGAAGGCGTTGAACGACACGGCGTCGCCCTGGACCACGCTGAAGTCGGGAATCGCCGCGAGCACCGGAGGACGGTTCACCTCGCGCACGGTGACGACGAAAGACTTCGCGTCGGAGCGCGGGCCGGGGCCGTTGTCGGTGACGCGCACGGTGAAGGTGTAGTTGCCGGGACCCTGCGCCTCCGTGGGCGTCCAGCGCAGGGCGCCGGTGGCCGGTTCGATCGACGCTTCGGCGGGCGCGCCAGGATCGAGCGAATAGGCGAGGGCTTGGCCGGCATCCGCATCCGTGGCCGCGGCGGAAAGGCTCAGCAGGGTTTCCTCGTCCACCGCCTGGTCGGGAATCGCGGCGAGAACGGGCGGGGTGTTGAGCGCAAAGCCGCCGTGGTAGTCGCCACCCGGCTGGCCGTTGCCGTCGCCGTCGAGCGCGAGACCGTTGACCTTGTCGGTCACGGTTTCGGAAACGGTAAGCGCGTAGGTGCCGGCAGGCAGCGGCTGCGGGAAGGTGAGCGTGGCCGTGGCAGTGGAGTCCGAATACGAGAACGCCGCCTGCGGGACGAGGTCTGGACCGCCGTCGAGCGTGAGCGCGAGCTGCGCAGCCGCGACGTTCACGTCGCGGTCGAAGGCCACGCGGACAACGTTTAACGGCGGCGCCACCGAGCCGTTGGCGGGATTCAGACCGAGCACCGCGGGAGCGGTGGTGTTCGGCACGAAACGCAGCACGAAGTTTGCGCTCAGCGTCGCCTCGTTGAAGGAATATTGGAGGTAATCGTCGGCGTTCACCTGGATGCCGAGCGTGGCGCTGGCACCGGCGTTGTTGTCGGTCTGGCCGGGGCTGAACGTCACGTCGCCGTAGTGGACCTCGACGGCGCCCGTGCCCTCGCGGAGGCGCACCTGGAAGCTGACCTCCTCGTTGGACGCCCGGGCGTAGTGGTGAAGGTTTCGGAATTCGATGATGAAGGTGCGGAAAGGCGACGTGCCGACCGACTTGTAATAGACGCCCTGGTTTGCCTGGGAGATGTAGAGGTCATCCCAGAACGCGAGGATCGTGTTGTCCAGCCCCCCGGCCGGGAGCGAGCCGTTGTTGTAGGCGTTCGAGGTGCCGAAGGTGACGATGCCGTTGGTCGAGACGCGGATCGTGTTCGAGGCTTGGCCGGGCGTGAAGAAGAAGGGAAACGGAAGCGTGATGGGATCGGAAATGTTGTCGTCCCCGGAAAGCCGCTGGCCGCCACCGCCCATCGTGGCTTCGCCGACGTCCGCATCGCCGTAGATCGAGACGAAAGGGGCGCTGGAGGTATAGGACTGATACGTGGGGGAGTGGTCCACGTAGGTGGCCGGATTGTTCTGCGCGCGCAGGACGCCGCCTCCAAGCAGCAGCGCAGCGGCGGCGAGGAAGCGACCAAGGGGGGATTGGGAAGGCATGGCGGCGAAGACGGAAATCCGAAGAAAAAAAGATCAGCGTGCGCCGGGGCACGTGGCGCAGCCGGTCGGGCGCAGCGTCGCGGCGCGGGGCACGGCCATGCCCGGCAGCGGCGCAGGCGCATCAGAGCGCACGGTGAGGACTGTCGGCGCGCTGGCGCGGCGCTCGGCCGTGCGCCGACGAAGGAACGCCTCGTAGGCGTCCAGGCCGCCTTCGAGGTGAAACACCGCGGACGGAGCGTCGCGCAGCCGCTCGACCGCGACGTCGCCGCCGGAACCATCGCGGCTAACGACCAACACCCGCGCGGGCGCGGCGTCCGGCTTCGCGGCCGCGTCGGCCACCCGCCGGAGCGCGCCGTCGGTCCATCCCGCGGCGTGGGGCAAGAGGTATTCGGCCCGCGGATCGGTTTCCGCACCCACGCGCGCCCAGGGCACGCCGGCCGTCAGCGAGGCGTGCAGCGCGGCGGGGGTGATCGTCCAGCGGCGGGCGCTGGGATCATCCGCGAAACCTTCGGAGGCACCGCCGGTGCGCAGCCAGGCGTTGAGCCCTCCGTCCAGCACGAACACCTCACCGAAATTCTCGCGGCGAAGTTCCTCGCGGGCGGCGAGAAGGCGCGCCGAGTCGGCGCCGTCATCCGTGAGGACCAGCGTTTGCGCGCGCAGATATGGCTTGGTGCGGATCGACCGAACGGGGGCGTTGATGGCGCCCGCAAGGCGGCCGCGCAGGAAATCATCTGCCTCCCGCGCGTCCACGAAGACCACGTCCGTCCGCGCCGCAATCGCGCGCACCGCCGCCGGGGCAAGGAGCGCCGCGGGGTCCGGCCGCCAGGCGCTGCGCACGAAATTCTCGGGGGCGATGGCCGCCAAATCGGGAACCTGCGTGCCGGCCGTGGCGGGTGCCGTCTTCACGCGGAGCCGCCAGACTTGCTCGGGGGCGACGGGGTCATCGGTGCGCACCGTGAGCTGCACCTCGCCGGCGCCGGCCTGCACGCCGACGTAGCGGAACGCCACCCGCCCCACCCCGCCTGCTGGAACCAATTCCGGCCGTTCGAGGACCTGTAGGCAATCACAAGAGGAGCGCACGTCGAGGACGGTCAGCGCTTCGACGCGCCGGTTGAGGACGCTCAGCTCGCCGCGGCGAATTTCGCCGGCCCGCAACGCGCCAAGGTCGGTCGCCGCCGCCGCGGCTGCGGGCGGCCACGCGAGGCCCGGCTCTGCCGCTCGCACGCCGGCCCCCAGGAGGCCGAGGGAGAACAGGGCAAGCATCCGGATCGTCATGGCGCGACCCCTAGCCTCATCGCGTCCCTTCGGTCAATCTCCGGAAAACAACTTTATTTTCATCGCAATATTGCTTGCACTATAAGGCGTTTATGCCCAGGAGGACGGCGAAAGCGAAAAACAGCGCGCTGAGCGCGAGGAGCCCGCGGCGAAGCCCGTCCTTACCGCCGGGAAGCAGGCAGGCGCGTGCCGGATCATTCTCGGGAAAATGCACCCCGACCCGCAAACCGGGCGGATGCCGCCGCGTCCAATCCGCCGCCGTTTCGGCGAGTTCGCAAGTCACCGGGAAATCCCGCAGGGCGGTCCCCCGCCTTCGCTCGCCGCCGGCCTCGAATTCGAAAGTGATCACCGGCGCGAACTCCGACCCGCGCGGTTCCACGCGCGATTCAACCACGACGCCCTCCGCCCGCTCCCAACGCCGCGGCCGGCGCCCCGCGGCAAGCAGGCAAGCCATCCCCCCGGCGAAGGCCGCGGCCGCGGGCAGAAAGGGCGCAAGCCACGCCGATTGAACGGAGGCGAAGATTGGCATGCTGGCCAAGACGCCGACGGCTCGCGCCGGCGAGCCACGCTGTCAACGCGGATCGGGAGAAGGCCGGAGCCCGGCCGGCGCGTCCTCGCCGATCACTTGCACCTCGGGGTGCAGCTCAATCCCGCGTTTCTCGCGCGCTTCGACCTGGATGAGCGCGATAAGCGCGAGCACGTCCGTCGCGGTGGCCGAGCCGTCGTTGACGATGAAGTTCCCGTGAATGTCCGAGACCACCGCCCCGCCGACGCGACGGCCCTTCAGGCCAAGCTCGTCCACCAGCTTGCCGGCCGGGCACTCCTTGGAGGGATTCTTGAAGATGCAGCCGGCGGACGCGGCCACGGGCTGGCTCGCCTTGCGCTTGTGCGCGGACTCTTCCATCCGTCCGCGGATCTCGGCCGGGTCGGCCGCGCGGCCCCGGAAGGTGGCGCGCACCACGTAGCTTTCCCGCAGCGTCGAAACGTGGCGGTAGGCGATCTCCAGGTCGGCGGGAACGGCGTCACGCAGATTGCCGGCGGCATCGAGCAGCGTGAGCGCCGTGACCTGTCCGAAGGTTTCCTCGCCCATCGCGCCGGCGTTCATGCGCAGGCCGCCGCCGACCTCGCCGGGGATGCCCTCCATCCACTCGAAGCCGCCGATCCCGGCCTGCGCGGCGGCGCCGGCCAGTTGCTTGAACTTCACGCCCGCGCCCGCCGTGATCTCCTGGCGCGCGCCGTCCACTGCGATTTCCGCGAACGCACCGCCGGAGGGGTGGATCACCAGGCCGGGGAAGCCGCCGTCGCGCACAAGGAGGTTCGAGCCGCGGCCCATCACGAGCACCGGCACGCCGCCCGCCCGCGCCGCGCGGAGCAGCCCGGCGAAGGCCCCCACCGTGCGCGGCTCGGCCCATTCGCCGCGGTCGCCGAATTTGATGTCGCCGACGACGG
>CALMOL010000118.1 GCA_937871685.1 uncultured Verrucomicrobiota bacterium | reverse complement strand
GCCCACGCGTCCAGCACGCGCGCGGCGACCTCCTCGGGACGCACGTTCGGAAAAAATCCAGGCCGGCCGCGCCGCGCGGCGTCCTCGGGCGAGAGGCGCAGCGCCACCGCGCCGAGCGGCGACTCGCCGGCGAGCAATCGCGCCACGCGTTCCACCTCGCGCGCCACGCCGGGAGCCAGCGTCATCCGCGCCACGAGCTCGCGGCGCTGCGCACCCGTGCGGGCGGCGCGGGCGGCCTGGGCCTGCCATGGGCTGAGCGAGAGGTCAAAGGCGATGGGGAGCAGCACGAAGAACTCCGGCACGCTCGCGCCCAGGCCCGCGCCAGCCGCCATCGCGCGCGCCAGCCCGCGGGCCTTCGCGCCCGCCGGCAGCAGGTCGAAAGCGGACTCTTGGCCGGAGGCGAGGAACTTCATGCGCGAATCCCGCGCCGGCACGGATGCCCGGCGGAAGGGCGGGAACCATTCCGCCGCGCGCCCCCCCGTCAAGCGCGCAGGGCGGCGCGTCCCCGTCCACCGCTTTGACGCGCGCTGGGCAGGGGCAATGATTTCGCCGCGATCCCTGCGCGCATCCCGCAGCTCCGCGACTTGTCGCCGGATGAGAAGCTGGCCCTCGCGGGCGAGCTTTGGGACGAGGCGCTCGCTGCCTCCGCGGAGGTTGGGACGCCCACCGGCCCCGACGCGGAGTGACTCACCTCGCCGCCAGCGTGGAGGCCGGAGCTTCCTTCGGGCGCGCCACGATCACGCCGTAGTGATTCGAATAATGGAAGAGGTAGTCGCTCAGGCGCTGGTCCACGAACACTTGGCCGGCGTTGCGCGGGGAGGAGGCGTGGATGATGCGGAGCGTGCCGGAACCGTCGCGCCAAGCCACGCCGACGTGCGAGGTGTAGGAGCCCTGGTCTCGGCAGGTGATGGCCAGGATGTCGCCGTTCTGGATCTCGCCCTCGATCGCGGCCACGCGACTCTTCGGGATATGCGCCACGGGGAGCGCCGAGACCTGCGCCTCGATGCGCGACATCGCCGGGCGCAGTCCGGGGTTATTGCGCAGGTAACGGTAGGACCGCCACATCACGGTCATCTCGCGGATGGAGCGTGACAGCCGCTCGGCATCCGCGCCGCGGAAGCGCCGGGTCATGTTCACCATCAGGCCGCGGCGTTCGTTGTCGGCGAAGAGGCCTTCCAGGAAGTGGTGGCGGGACAGATACGTGCCATCGCACCGGCCGCCGCGGTAGCGGTTCGTCTCAATGAAGGCTAGCAGATCGTCGGGCGTGTAGCCGCCTTCCTTGGCCCGCAGCATCCGCGCGAAGGCCAGCGAGATCTCGAAGGTCGTCCAGCAATCCTGGCCGTGGAAATTGACCGAGGGCGCCTCGACGTGGTCGTCGATCTCCAGCGTGTAGCCGCGGTAGGGGGTGCCCACCATCGCCAGTGCCACGCGCGCGGTGCGCTCGCCCAGCGGCAACTCGCGCCAGCCCTCGCGCTGGGCGCGCGCCACCAGGCGGTCGAACACGTCGCGTCCCTTGAACACGGTGCCGAAGGGCAGCCGTCGCCACGAAGCGCCGGCGGAAGGGCCGTCCGCCTCGGGCACCGCGGCGGCCGGGGCAACCAAGGGCATCACCAGGCTGCAGCCGGTGAGGAGGATTGAGGTGAGACGGGAGAATTTCATGGGCAGGGGGCGGACGCGGGCCACCCGTAGCCGTTCGGCGGGCGCATTCGAGCGCGGGATGGCTTTTCCCAGCCGCCTTGCGCGTCACCAGCCGCGCCGCGGGCGAAGCGTTTTCTGTTTTCGGGGCCGGGTTTCTTCGCATGGTCCCGGCGCCCGCTCCTCCGCCGTCCTCCCATGCTCACCAAGAAAGTTTGCCTGCTCGGTTCCTACTCGGTCGGCAAGACCTCCTTGGTGGCGCGGTTCGTCCAGAGCGTCTTCTCGGAGAAATACCTCACCACCGTGGGGGTCAAGATCGACAAGAAGGTGCTCGCCCCGCCCGGAGGCGGCCCCGAGATGACGCTGATGCTGTGGGACTTGGCCGGCGAGGACGAATTTCAGAAGATGCAAATGTCCTACCTGCGCGGCGCGGCTGGCTTCCTCTACGTGGCCGACGGCACCCGGCCAGCCTCGCTCGACAAGGTGAGGGACCTCCATCAGCGCGTGACGGCCCAATTCGGCCCCCTTCCGCACGTGCTCGCGCTGAACAAGGCCGACCTGGAGGACGAATGGCAGATCGAAGACTCCGCCGAGGCTAGGCTGGCCGCCGATGGCTGGCGGGTGCGCCGGACCTCCGCCAAGCTGGCTTCCGGTGTCGAGGAAACTTTCGGTGACTTGGCCGGCCTTCTCGTGCAAAATGGCTGAGCCGATGGATTCCCCTCTTTCTGCCGCCGTCCTGCGTGCGCTCGACCTTGCGGTGTTCCGCCGGGAGGGGCCGGATCACTTCCGGCTCGACGGCGATCCGCCCGCCTGGCTCGCGGCGATCTGGCCGGGAGTGGCCTCCTCGCGCGTGCTGGCTCAGATGGCCGAGGTCGCGCCCTTCCTGGAAAATTTCCTCCCCGACGCGGAGGTCCATTGGAACGCTGGTCACGCGGGCCGCGCGCGCTCCGGCCCGTGGATCGAAAGCGCGCCCGACGGCGAATCACATCCTCTCGAAGCCTTCGCGCTTTGCCTCAACGGCGCCCCTCTGCTCCTCGTGGAGCGCCTCGGTGATGATTACGAACAGCGTCGTGCCACCCTCCAGACAGCCCGCGAGCACCTCCTGGCCTACGAGCGCCTCTCGATGGAGGTTCAGCGCAAGGAGATCCTCCTCCACTGCGTGGTGCACGACATGGCCGCGCCGCTGCAGAACATGATGATGGCCCTGGCCACCCTCGACGAGGATGCCGTGCTGCCGGAACTCAAGCGCGTGATCGCCCTCGGCCTCCAGGCCGGCAAGAAGCAGGAGGCGATGATCGACAACATTCTCCAGATCTACGCCGCCGAGCTCTCGGCCCTTTTCGGGCGGCGCGACGGCACCTGGCCCGGCGTGGATGTGCGCGCCACCTCCGAGCGCGCCGCCGAGATGCTCCGGCCCCAGTTCGCGCAGCAGGGCGTGCGGCTGGACTTCGACGTGTCCGGCGTCCGCGCCGGCTCGCTCCCGATCCAAGGCGACGAGCCGCACCTCGAGCGCATCCTTTCGAACCTTCTCGGCAATGCCCTGCGCTTCTCCCCGCCCGATGGCTCGGTGCGCGTGAAGGTGTGGGAGGACAACGACAACGTTCACGGTGCCGTGGAGGACGACGGCGGCGGCGTGGCCCCGCACATCCAGGCGCAGCTCTTCCAGAAATTCAAGCAGGGCGCCGTCGGGCGCGGGCGCGTCGGGCTGGGCCTGTATTTCTGCCGCATCACGCTCTCGAAGTGGGGCGGCGAGATCGGCTACAAGCGCGCCGCCGCCGGCCGCGGGAGCTGCTTCTGGTTCCGCATTCCGAAGGTCCAGGTCCGGCCGCGCTCCGGCATTCGCTCGCTCACGCCGCCGCCGGCCGCGAACACCCCGGCCGACGTGGCGCCGCCC
>CALMOL010000117.1 GCA_937871685.1 uncultured Verrucomicrobiota bacterium | reverse complement strand
CGGTGGTGGCGGCCGTCTCTTCGGCGGACCTTACCGACTGCCGCCAGACGCCGAAGATGACGCCCACGCAGATCACGGCGAACACGAGGTTTGACCCCCCATAGGAGACGAAGGGCATCGGCATGCCCTTGTTCGGCAGGAGGCAGGACGTGACCCCGAGGTTTACCACGGCCTGGGTGACGAGCACGGTGGTGGCGCCGGCAGCCAGGAGCAGCCCGAGGCGATCGCGCGCGCGCAAGGCCACGGCGAACCCGGAGGCGGCCAGCAGCGCGAGGCAGAAGATCATGAGCAGGAGCGTGCGCAGCCCGAGCTCCTCGCCGACCACCGGCACGATGAAGTCCGTGTGGGCGTAGGTGAGATACTGGATTTTTTGCCGCCCGTTGCCGAGGCCGAGGCCTTCCCAGCCGCCGCTGCCGAGGGCAAGGAGCCCCTGGTATTGCTGCGCGCCGGCCCCCTGGCGGAATTTCTCGAGGTCCATGAAGGCCAGGATGCGTCCGCGGCGCTCGGGGAGCAGCCACACGGCGCCGGCCAGCCCGGCGAGGCCGCCGACGGCCAGCGAGGCCGGCCAGAACGCGTGGCACCCGCCCACCCAGAGCATCACCACGAGCGTGAATCCCAGCAGGGCCGTGGTGCCCAGGTCCTTCTCGAAGGCGATCAATGCCATGAGCGCGCCGGCGCCCAGGCAGGGCAGGAACATTCCGCGGAAGAACGCTCGCGCCTGAACGTCCGGCCGCGACAGCCAGGCGGCGAGGCCGAGCACCACGGCGAGCTTGCCGAGTTCCGAAGGTTGGAATTGCACCGGCCCGAGACGCACCCAGCGCGAGGCGCCGTTTAGCCGCAAGCCGATGCCCTTGACGTAGCACAAGGCGAGCAGGACGGCCGCGACCAGCCAGAGCACCCACCACCAGCGCGCGTAGCGGTGGTAATCCATGTAAGCCAGCGGCACCGCGATGGCCAGGCCGACGCCGAGCATAAAAAGCTGCCGGCGCAGGAAACCCTCCGGGCCGGACGCGAGCGCTTCCCGACCGGTCACGTAGGCGCTCGTGGAGTAAAGCATCACCAGCCCCAGGGCGAGCATCACCAAGGCCGAGCGCACCAGCAGCGGGCCGCCGTAGCGATGGAGCGCGCGGGTCATGGGTGGGAACGCGGGACGCCGCCGGACAACCGCGTCAGCGCGAGGGGATCACGAGGCGCTGCCCAACCTGGAGCTTTCGCGGTTCGTCGATCGAGTTGGCCCGCAGCAGCGCGGCCTCGGACACGCCATGGCGCTTCGCGATGGAGAACGGGGTGTCGCCGCGCGCGACGACGTAGGTGCGGCCGCCGCCTTCCTCTGCGCGCCCAGGCTTCGCCGCGGACGCGGGAGGGAGGCTCGCCCCCTCGATCAGCCGGAGGGCGTCGTCCTGTGCCGGGGCGGCGGCGCGGGGGGCCGCCGCGGCGGCCGGTGGGACCTCTTGGACGGCAACGGTCGTCGCCCGCGGGCCCGCGGGCGGGGAGCGGGGTGAAGGCTTCGAGGCCAGCACGGCCGGAGCCCGGGCCGAGGGAGCCTCCACCACCACCGGCACGGCCGGCCGGGCAGTCTCCGCTGCGCCCGGCTTCGGGGGCGGCTTGATCAGCCCGAAGGCCAGCACGCCGCCCACCGCCACCACATGAAGCAGCAGAACCACGGCGATCGCGCGCGAAAGCTTCATGCTCGGCTCCGGCTCCGCGAACGCGGAAGGATCATCGGCGGTCGGAACGGCCGAGCGGGCGCCCGCCCGCCGCGCCGCGGTGGCAGCCCGGAACTGATGCCGCGTCGGAGTCACGGTGGGCGATGCTTCCATGGTCGGGGATATTACAGTGTGTTGGCAAAATGCGACAAGAAAGCGCTCTCTGGGAGAAATTTCTTCAGGAAGGAGCAAAATGCGTGCTGTTCGTGGCACTGCTTTCATCCTTGAGGAACGCTTGCGCCAGACTTCGGAATTGATCGCCGCGATCCGCGTAGTTCTTGAACATGTCGAAGGACGAGGTGCCGGGGGCGAGCAGAATCGTGTCGCCCGCGACCGCCTTGGCCCCGGCCATTTCCACCCCTTGCCGCAGGGAGAATCCCGCCAATTCGCAGGAAACCCGTCCGCGCCATTCCTCGGCGATGCGCGGGGCGGATTCCCCGATCAGGATCACGTGCCGGGCTCGCTCGGCAACCAAGTCCGCCAGGGGAGCGAACGAAAACCCCTTGTCTTTTCCGCCGGCGATCAGGATGACTGGCCCCTCGATGGCCTTCAGCGCCTGGGCGACCGCGTCAAGATTCGTGGCCTTCGAGTCGTTCACCCACCGAATGCCGCGAGCTTCGCCGAGAAGCTCACACCGGTGCGCTTGCGGACGGTAAGCGCGGATCGCCGGCAGCACGCTCTCGAACGCGATGCCAAGCGCCCGGGCGATGCCGAGGACGCACATCACGTTTTCGGCATTGTGACGACCGATCAGGCGCAACTCCTGCAAGCCGATGACCGGGTCGCGCCGGAAGCAAATCCGGCCATCGCGCAGCGAAAAATCCGCGTCCGGCAAGTAGGCCGAGAACGTGGTCCGCCGCGCCCGGATGCCCGGCAGTTCCTCCCGAGCGTTGATCACCGCGTGGTCGTCGGCCGTCTGAAATTCGAAGATCCGCCGCTTGGCCGCGAGGTAGGACTCCACGTCGGGATAGCGGTCCAGGTGGTCCGGAGTGAAATTGGTCCACACGGCGACGCGGGGCCGGAACGACTCGATGCGCTCCAATTGGAACGAGGAAACCTCCAGCGTGACCACGTCGCAGGCGGTTTCACGGAGGAGGAGTTCGGACCAAGGGACACCGATGTTCCCGGCCGCGGCGGTCTGGATGCCGG
This sequence comes from uncultured Verrucomicrobiota bacterium, assembly GCA_937871685.1. Taxonomy (GTDB): domain Bacteria; phylum Verrucomicrobiota; class Verrucomicrobiia; order Chthoniobacterales; family SZAS-18; genus SZAS-18. The sequence goes on along the minus strand of CALMOL010000117.1, from coordinate 429 downwards.
CCGCGGCGAGGGCTGCGGTGGTCAACTCGGTTGTCGTGGTCTTGCCGTTCGTCCCCGTGATGGCCACGGTGGGGGTGGGGTCCAGGCTGCTTGCAAGTTCCAGCTCGGAGATGAGGCGCACGCCCGCCCGGCGGAAGCGCTGGACGAGTGGAACCACTGGGTCGATGCCGGGCGAGAGCACGCCCAAAGCGAAGGTTTCCGCTAAATCTGCCGTCACCGCCGGCGCGCCGGTGTGCAGCTTGATTTTTACGCCTGCTTCCGGCAGGGATTCGGGCGTCTTGTCGTCGAAGGCCACCACCTCGGCTCCACACGCTTGCAACAACCTCGCGGCCGCCCAGCCACTGCGGCCCAGGCCCAGCACGGCTACCTTCTTCGCTGAGTAAATGGGCGATGGACCAGAAATCACGCGTTAAAAGGGAAAATCATCGG
>CALMOL010000116.1 GCA_937871685.1 uncultured Verrucomicrobiota bacterium | reverse complement strand
ACCGCGCTCCGCAAAAGCGGGAGCGCGCCTTTTCCGCGAGGCTTGCTCGGGTGCTCGTGAAGCGAGAAGTCGAAGGATTTCGAGACGGAACCGCGCTCAGGCACCGCGTTTCCCACCAAGCGTTTGATTGTCTGGATACCGGCGGAGAGCCTCCCTTTCGGGGTCTTGCGGCGACTCGGCCTCCAGCGCGACGTTCTCGCGCGCATACAGATCTAACATGGAAACTTGGTAGGTCGTCATGAATGCGGTTTAAACGATCGTGAGGTGATCTGAGTCTCGGCGTGCTTCTCAAGCGGCGTGGCTTGGCTCACCTGCTCGCTGAACGGGGATCCAAAGCAGACGCCCGCACCAGCCGTCAGCCGCGGCTTCAGCGGAGGATGGTCTTCGGCTCCGGGGAGGAGAGGAGCTTTTGGAAGCGCGCGTTGGCGCGGAGCGAATCATACATCGGGTGGAGCCGAAGCTGGCTCATGCGCGTGCCGGCGGGGGTGGCCACGGAGCGCTCGATCAGGTCCATCGCCTGGTCGGGATCGCCGACCATCGCATAGACGATGCCGGCCCAGATTTCCGCCTCGGCGCCGTCCAGGGCATCCTTGGCGATGGGCACCATTTCCATGGAGCGTCGCGCGGCGCGCAGGGCGTCGTCCTCGCGGCCGAGGAGCGCGTGCGCCAAGCCGAGCATCTGGAGGCGCTTGATGTTGGTGGGGTATTTCGCGGCCTCGGCTTCGAGGTGGGCCAAGCCTTCCTCCAAGAGAGGCTTGGCGCGCTCGGGCTCGCCCTGGCATTTCGCCACGAAGCCGGCCAGCATGGGTTTCGGGATCGGGATCGAGTCGAGGTCCACGGTGCCCGAGGGGCATTCTCGCAGCGCCTGCTCGGCCCGGGGAAAGTCGCGCTCGTAAAGCGCGAGCAGGTGGCGCTGCACGGCGAGCTCGCACGCGGAGCCGGACGCCGCGGTGGCGGCGGCCAGGGCGGCCCGCGTCGAGTCGAGCTCCGCCCGCGCCTCCAGGTCCACTTGCGCGAGGACGAGGGCGGCCTTCGCCGGGGGGCTGAGGTCCGCCAGGCGCCGCGCGGCGATCACGGCGCGATCCCAGTCGCGCACGAAGAGGTAGGAGCCGAGCAGGCCGTCGGCGATGGTGAAGTTGCGCGGGTCGAGCAGCCGGGCCTGTTCCTGGCCGGCGATGGCCTCCCGCCAGCGGCCTTGGCGCCGCCGCACGTAGGCGGTCTGGGCGATCACCTCCGCGTCGCCCGGGATGCTCTGCCGGGCGATCTCGTTTTCCCGCAGGGCGGACTCGTAGTCCCGGGAGCCGCAGTAGTAGCAAAGGCCCAGCGCGTAGTGGCCCTCGCCAAGGTTCGGGTTCAGGCGCAGCGACTCCCGCGCCGAGGTCCACGCCTGCTGCAGCAATTCTTCCGAAGGCCGGAAGAAATGGTAGGCGTAGGCCTGCGCCTCCGCGAGGCGCGCGTGGGCGAGGGCGAACTTCGGGTCGAGCGCGACCGCCTTCGAGAGCAGGTCGATCACGGCCGACGAGGCCTTGCCTTCCTCGTTGCCCTGCCGCAGGGCGAGCTCGCGGGAGCGCAGGTAGAGCGTGTAGGCCTCGTCGTTCTCCGTCGGCTTGGCGGCGACATTGCGCGTTTCCGCGGGCGAGAGCGTGGCGCGCAGCTCGCGGGCGATTTCCTGCGCCAGCTCCCCTTGGAGCGTGAGCGAATCGGCCAGCGTGCGGTCGTAGCGCTCGGCCCAGAGCTGCCGCGCGGTGCGCACGTCGGTGAGCTGCACGGTGACCACCACGCGGTTTTCCGAGCGCCGGACGCGGCCTTCGAGCACGTTGGTCACGCCCAGCTCGCGGCCAATCTCGCGCAGCTTGGCGGCCCCGGTGGCCCCGCGGTAGAGCAGCGTGGAGGTGCGGTTGATGACCTTCAGGTCCTTGATCTTTGCCAGCGTGGTTAGGACATCGTCCATGATCCCGTCGGCGAAGTAGGCGTCGTCCTTGTCCTCGCTGGCGTTCTCGAAGGGCAGCACGGCGAGGGATTTCTCGACGGCGGCGCTCGGGCGGCGCTCCCATTGGATGAGGGCGAACACCAGGACCGCCGCTGCGATGGCCGCGAGACCGAGCAGGATCCCTCGCGAACGGCGCGGTGCCTCCGCGCGGAAGGCCGCGGGAGCGGACGCGATCGGCGACGGGACAGGCGTCACCGCGAGGGCCGTCAGCTTCGCGCCCTGGCTGGTGGAAGGAGCGCCCCGCTGAGGAAGCGTCGCCGCGAGCGGGTCGTCGCCGAGGTCCGCCCCGCTCTCGATCTTCGTTCGTGCCTTTTCCAGCGCCCGGGCCAGGGCATCGGCGTCGGCGAAGCGCCCGTCGCGGTCCTTCAGCAGCAGCCGCGCGACGATGGCCTGCAGCGAGAGCGGCAGATGCGCCAGCCGCTCCAGCGGCGGCGACGCATGGACATGCAGGTTCATCAGCTCGCGCACGGAGCGAGCACGGAAAGGCGGCGCGCCCACGAGCATCTCCCACAGCACGCCGCCCAGGGCGTAAAGGTCGCTGCGCCCGTCCAGGTCCGTGCGCTCCTCGCACTGCTCCGGGCTCGCGTAGAGCGCGGTGCCGCGGAATCCAATGGTGGGCGCCGTGCCTTCCTCCGCCGCGAAAGCTTCCCCACCGACGAGACGGGCCAGGCCGAAGTCGATGATCTTCACCCGCCACGCCTCTTGCGCGGGAGCATGCGGCGCGGCCAGCAGCATCAGGTTGGCCGGCTTCAGGTCGCGGTGCACCAGCTTCTGCTCGTGGATGGCCTCCAGGCCGCGCGCAACTTGGAGCGCGAGGTCGAGCGCCAGCAGCGGCGCAAGCGGGGAGCTTTGGCGCAGCCGCGCGGCCAGCGAGAGCCCGTCCACGAACTCCATGGCGTAGTGGAGGTTGCCCGGCGTGTCGCCCAGCGCGAGCACGCTGGCCACGTTGGTGTGCCGCACCCTTGCCGCGGCGCGCGCCTCGCGCAGGAAGAGCGCCTGTGCCTGTGGGTTCTGGACCTGGGCAGCCGTGATGACCTTCAGCGCCACGGGGAGGCGGAGTTTCTCGTCCCAGGCCCTGTAGGTCACGCCCATGGCGCCGACGCCCAGCGTCCAGGGTGTGCCGTCCTCGCGCCGCTCGATGCGGAAATGCCCGAAGTCGAGTTCCGCGGTCGGATGGTTTGGAGCGCCCGCGGACATTTGCGGGCACACCATACGAGGAGGCGCGAATCGGGTCTAGCCCGCCGCCTGCGCGATGGCGTGAAGTTCGCGATAGAGGCGGTCGAAGGCGTGGGCGCCGAGGTCCAGGCCGGATTGGATCCATTCCCGCCGGGGCGCGTCGTGGGAGCACGGCTCGATGATCGAGAAGAATTCCTCGGCGTGGCGCTGGTCCAGCTCGGCGTGGAGCGCGTAGTGGACGAGCTGCTCGCGCGGAACCCAGCCGGCCGCGACCACGGCGTTGCCGATCTCGGCGGAAAGGCGCGCGAAGGCGAACTCGATGACCCCGAGGCAGGCGATGCCCAGCTCGCGCTCCTCCAGCATCGCGGCCGAGAAGAGAGTGGAGTTGAAGGCGTGGACGGCCGCGCTCGGCCGCCGGCGGACCACGTCGTCGCCGGCCGCGCCGATCGAATGGAGGAAGCGACGAAAGGTGGCGGCGTGCGCGTGGGCGGGCCGGAAGTCGCCGTGTTCCTCGACCACGTTGTGGAGGATGTCGATGCGGCTGGCGTAGTCCGGCGAGCGCGCCACGAGGCCGGCCATCGGCCGCGCGAAGAAGGCCACCGCGTGGAAGAATTCCTCCTGCGAGCGGCGGAACCCTGGCAGGCTCACGCGATTCTCGCGCAGGTTTGTGAAGTAGGGATTGCGCCAGATGCCGGAGCGCTCGAGCGCGGCCTCGGCGAGGCCTTTGACGAAAGAGGTGGCGGGCGAGGCGGAGGGGGCGTCGAGGCTCATGGGGAAAGGGTTCAGATTTCCGAGGAGGAGACATGCCAGCGTGCTCCGGCGGGCAGGCCGGCGCCGTAGATCGTGGCCGAGGCCTCGACCATGCCGGGGTGCTCGCGGCGCAGGGCGGCGACCACCTCGCCGGCCGCGCGCGGCACGCTGACGAAGAGCGAGCGGGCCGCCGGGTCATCGGCCAGCCGGCGCAGGACGCCGCGGACGAGTTCGCAGGCGTCCTCCGTCGCACGCCACCCGAAGCTCCCGAGGTGCGCGGAACGCATCTCGTCGCCACCATTTTCGACGAGACGCTTGGCGGCGCGAGTGTCTTCCAGCACTCCGCAGGCGCGGCCGTTGGCGGTGGCGAGGCCGATGGCCGGGCGCATCGAGCGGAGGAGCGGCTGGCCGCCCAGCGTCGCGAACGCGCGGGCCGACCGTCCGAGCCGCGCGAAGGAATCGCCGATGGCGGCGGGCTCGACCTCGGCCACGCCGTCGCGGTGGTCCGGCTGGAATCCCTCCAGCGGAATCCGCAGCACCAGCAGCGCGCCGAGCGGCTGGAAGGCAGGCAGGCCGAAGCGGCCGGTGTAGGTCGCGGGGGTCCGCGGCGTGCCGTCCATCACGATGCCATAGACCGCCTGCGCGCCGCCGCCGCGACCCCACGCGAAGGCCCGCGCGGCCAAGCCCACCAGCGCGCGGGCGCGGCGCAGGTCGGGCACGGTCTTGAGGTCGCCGACGTAGGCGGCGCGACCACAGCTGCCATCGGGGTGCTGCAAGGGGCGCAGCGCGATGCCCAGCGTGCCGAGCACCTCGCCGTCGTCACTCTCGGCGACGAAGGTGGCGCCGTCCTCGCCGCCGATGGCGCGGAAGAACCGCGAGTAGTCCCGCCCGTGCGAGATGCGGAAGGAGCGGCCGGGGCCGAGCGGGTAAACGAACTGGCGCTCGAATCGGTCCAGCGCCTCTGCCAAGCCTGGCCCGGCCGGCTCTTGCAGTCGGTGGATGTTCATGACCGTGGTTTCTCGCCGAGGTGCAACTGGCGGTAAAAGAAGCTTCGGTCCCGCCGCCGCAGCGCTTCCGCCTCGCCGCGGTGCCAGGAGTAGCCCGGGCCGGCGGCGCAAACGTCCACGGTGGAGTTCAATTGCCGGACGAGGACGCGCTCGCCCGGCCGCAGCGCGGCGTGAGTCAGGCGCAATATTTCGGCCGCCTCGGCGGGGGCGAGCCAGTCGAGGATGTTCGAGAGATGCACGAAATCGACGGATGCCGGCGGCAGCGTGCGCAGGGCTTCCTGCATCGTGCCGTGGCGGAAGGAGCAGTCGGGCATCTGCTCCGGCGCGGGCGCGGTCAGCCAGGGACAGGTGATGCCGTGCCGGAACCCGCCGGCGAGGAACTGCGCGAGGAAAGGATTTCGGCGCGGCGGACAGATCGCGAAGGCGCCGCGCAGCTGCTCGTGGAAATGCGCCGCGAAGGCCACGCGTGGGTTTTGCGTCGCCTGCTCGCCGAAGAGGCAGACCAAGTTCTCGAGGCGGAAGACGCGATGGATGGCTTGGCGCAGCGCGTCGTCCAAGGCGGCGCTTGGCTCCGCATCGGGCTCGTCCGAGTCGAGCAACGCCCCGATCTCGCCGCGATACTCCTCCAACTCGCGCTGTAGCTCCGCGAAGAGCCGCTCGTAGCGGCCGGCGAAATCGGGGCCGAGCCAGGCAACGATTTCCATCGGCCCCAGCGCGTCCGTCGGAAGGCCAAGCTCGCGCAGCAATCGCGCCAGCCGCGCCGCTCGCGCGGTGGCCGGCAGCGGTGCGTGGCCCAGCAGGGCGAGGCGCTCGGCGGGATCGTGCGCGAGGAGGCGAAGCTTCACGCGGGTGAGCGCGAGTTGCGCCGGGTTGGCGTCCACGAGGTGGCAGCGAGCGATGCGTCCGGTCGCCGCGAGCCACGCGGCCGTGTCGCCGCCGCTGGCAATCATCACGATCTCCGCGTCCGCCGGCAATCCTTCCATCGCTCGGACATCCACCTCCGGGTCCTCGCGCACTTGGCTGAACGCGAGCGGCAAGCGCGCCGCCCGGACGGCCCAAGCATCCGGCGCACGCCGCGCGGGCGTCTCCGTTTCGAGCGAGGGCGCGGTCATTGGCTCGCCTCCTTTTGGCCCAGCGGAGAGCGCCGCAGGCTGCCGACGACGAACTCTCGCACGAAGGCCGCGTAAGACGGGATGAACGGTGCGCCCTCCGCGACGAGCCGCTCGCGCAGCGCGGCGTGGAGGCGGGGCAATTGGAACCACGGCACGCCCGGATGGAGGTGGTGCTCGAGGTGATAGTTCTCGTTGCACATGAAGAACGCGGTCACGCGGTTCGTGAGGATGCTGCGCGTGCCCCGGACCGGATCGCCGTGGTGCTCCTCGAGGAGGGTGTGCTGCGACATCCCGCGCACGTTCACCATCGTGTTGATGAACAGCATCGGGATGAGCCAGAGGTGCAGCAGCGCAGTCCACGGAACCAGCCAGATCGCCAGCGCCAGCCCGCCCAGCGCGATGGCACTCTCCGCCACGATGCCCACGCGGTCGCGCGCGTTGCCGTGCCGGAACCCGAGGAACGGAATGGCGACGAGATAGGCCGGGTAGCCGAGGAGGAGACGGCCCCAATTCATCAGGAACACCATCCAACTCCAGCGCGTGTAGTTCGGGTAGTGGTCGGGATCGCCCTCGACGCCGAGGTGGTCGTGGTGCTCCAAGTGCAGCACGCGGTAGGCGGAGAAGTTTTGCAGCACCGGCCATGCGCCGAGCGCGCCGAGCACGGCGTTCAGGCGGCGGTTGCGCGCGAGCGTCCCGTGCACCGCCTCGTGCGCGAAGAGGCTGAGCCCGTGCAGCGAGGCCGCCGCGAGCACGTAGAGCGGCGCGGCCACGATCCAGCGCCACCCGCCGGTCGGATGCGCCAGGCCCAGCATCAACGCCGCGAGCCCCAGCGCGGCCAGCCCGTAGATCCCGATGAATTCCAGCATCCGCACGAGGTGACGCCGGTCGATGACCGGCGCGGCCGCGCCAACCGGGGAAGGGGAGTCATGCACGGACAAGCCATTCCGTCGGAGCAAGTTGCCGCGACAATCGAATTTACTTCCGCGCCGATTGAGAAAATGAATGCCCTCCCAAACGCTCTGCCCCAGGCGGCGGCACGCCGCAAAAAAGGCGCGTCTCCCGGAGGGGGCGCGCCCTTGGATCGAGGAGGTCTCGGCTTATTCCTTCAGGACGCCGTCAACGACGTGGATGACGCCGTTCGACTGGATCACGTCGGCGATCGTCACCGTGGCGGTGTTGCCGCTGTTGTCGGCGAGCATGATCTTGTCGCCGCTCATCGAGGCGGTGAGGTTGCCGCCTTGCACGGTTTGAAGCTTGGCCTTGCCGCCGCCGTCCTTGATCTTCTGGGCGAGGTCCGATGCCTTGAGGGCGCCGGGGACGACGTGGAACGTCAGCACGCGCGCGAGCTTTTCCTTGTTTTCCGGCTTCATCAGCGACTCCAACTTGCTCGCCGGAATCTTGCTGAAGGCGGCGTTGGTGGGGGCGAAGACGGTGAACGGGCCTTTGCCCTTCAGCGTGTCCACGAGGCCGGCCGCCTTCACGGCCGCCACGAGCGTGGTGTGGTCCTTAGAGTTGACGGCGTTGTCCACGATGTCCTTCGTGGGCAGCATGGGCGCGCCGCCGACCATCGGGTTTTCCGCGCGCAACGAGGAAGCGGAGGCCAAGGTGACGAGCGCAACGAGAGCGAGGGTTTTCAGCATGATATTCTCAGGGGATTGGCTTGGTATGGGAAGGCCCGGGGGGAGGCGCGGGAAGAATCCGAGAACAGCGCGCGGGTTGGATACACCGGCGTGTGTCATGCACGGTCCCGAAGCCGTGAGGCCGCCAGCCTCAAATGCGGGCCTGGCTCATCTCGCGGCTGTAGGGATCGAGCCGGACTGACTTGCGCTCGCCGTTCGGGGCGCCCGCGGTGGGCGGAGCGGCCGGGGGCTCGCGCAGGGAGTTGATGAAGAACATCTCCACCTCGCCCTTGCCCTTGCAGGGAAGGGCGCCGCGGCTTTCGGCGTCCACCCAACTGCGCACGCGCTCGTAAAAGGAGCGCGAGACATTCACGCGGCCGGGCTGGCCGGCGCTCTCGAGGCGCGAGGCGGTGTTCACGGTGTCGCCCCACACGTCGTAGGAAATCTTGCGCACGCCCACGATGCCGGCCACGAGCGGGCCGAGGTGCAGGCCGATGCGCACGTTCCAAAAGGACTGGCCCTGCGCCGCGGCGGCCTCGCGGCGCTCGGCGATGTAGTCGCGGATCTCCAGCGCGGCGCGCAGGAGCCGCAGCGCGTCGTCCGGCCGCGCCTCGGGCATTCCGGACACGGCGAGGTAGCCGTCGCCGATCGTCTTCAGCTTCTCCACGCCGTGCTTGGCCGCGACCCAGTCGAAGTGGCAGAAGCAATCGTTCAATTGCTCCACCACCGCGGCCGGCGGGATCGTCGAGGCGTGCAGGGTGAAGCCCGAGAAGTCCGCGAACATCACCCCCACCTCGGGATGGAAGACGGGCGCCACGGTCCCGGACGCCTTCAGCTCCTCGATCATCGCTTCGGGCAGGATGGTGCGGAAAAGCTCGTCGGACCGGAGCTTCTCCGTCTGGAATTTCTCGACCGTGCGCGCGAGTTCCTGCTGCTTGGCTTCCAGCGCCTCGCGGGCGCGCACCGCTTCCTTCTGCCACGCGATGGCATCGCGCATGGCGAGCTCGTGCTCCACGAGCAAGCCCAGGTCCCTCAGCAAGGCGACTTCCTCCGGCTTCAGCGTGCGGACGCGGGGATCGAGGATGCAAAGCGTGCCCACCTTGTAGCCGCGCGGGCCGCGCACCGGCTGGCCCGCGTAGAAGCGCACGAAGGGCGGGCCGATGACGAGCGGGTTGCCGGCGAAGCGCATGTCGCGGCGCGCGTCGTGCACGATCAGCGGATCGTCCTGCAGGATGGCGTGACCGCAGAACGAGCTTTCCCGAGGGGTTTGCGGCGGCTCCATGCCGAGGCGCGACTTGAACCACTGCCGCTCCCCGTCGAGCAGGGCGACGTAGGAGATCGGCACGTCAAAGATCCGGGCCGCCAGCTTGACGATGCGGTCGAAGCGCTCCTCCGCCGGCGTGTCCAGGATCTCCATCCGGTGCAGCTCCTCGAGCCGGGCCGTCTCGTCCGGGGGCAACGGGGCCGGCGTGTAGCCGAGGACCGGTTCAAGACGGCAAGAGGCGCCAGTTTCCATGGAAGAGGGTGGGCACGAAGGACAAGCCGCGCGCGGCGCGCGAGCTTCGCGGTCGCGCGCGGGGATGACAAGTGGCGAGCAAGGCCGCCCGCTTCGCCCCCTCTCGCCGGGACCGAGTCGGCCCCCGCGGCGCCGCGATCAAGCGGCAAAGAACGGCCGCAACTCCGCGACCGCGCCGAGGGTCTCAAGGCGGTTCACGCGGGCGATCAACTCCTCGGTCTTCTCGGCGCCGAGCACGGGCGTCATCAGGTCGCGGACCTTCGCGTTGACGTCGGCCACGCTCAGCGGGTTTTCCTTGGTGCCGGGCGGGTGCTTGGTGAAGTGGGAGTGCTTGCGCCCGTCGGTCGTGGTGACGTTGACGATGGCGCCGCGCGGCGCGGCCGGATCCATCAGTTTTTCGTCGCCGACCACGGTCACCTTCTGCGCCTGCGCGCGGAACGCGGGATCGTGCAGGAGCGCCTCGTCGTGGCTGTCGGCGAAGGACACCGCGCCGCGCACCAGCGCGACCGCGACCATGTGCGGGCAGCTCACGTCGGGCATCGCGCTCCGGCCCACGATGCCGACCGCGTCCGTGGGGAGTCGGACCTCGACGCTGGCCACGTTATCGGGCGTCAGGCCGTGCTGCCGGCGCAAACGCAGGAACGCGTCGAGCACCGACTGGATCGGGTAGCCGACCGAGAAGGTCTTGATCGCCGTCTCGGTCAGGAAGAAGCGCTGGCCCAGGCCCTCGACCATCGCCTCGGGTCGCGGCTTGCTGGAGAGGGCGATGAACAGGTTGTGCGTGCCGTCGAGCACGTCGGCCACGCCCGTCATGCCGCTTTGGACCAGGCAGGCCGCGGTCACGCCGTTGCGCGCGCCCATGCCGGCGAAGTCGAAGGCCTTCTCGACGTGGTCCTTGTCCTTCACCCAGCTCCACAGGCCGGACACTTGCTGCGCCGCGTAGGAGATGGCGAAGCGCGTGCCCTTCTCGTCGAGGCGCGCCAGCGCGGCGGCGGCGCCAAGCGCGCCGAAGGTGGCCGCCGTGCCCTCCGCGCTGCGGTGGCTCCCGCGGACGAGGTCCGGGCCGAGCGCCATCAGCAGGCGGCACGCGAGATCGTAGCCGAGCGCGACCGCGCGAATGAACGCCTCGCCGCTCGAGCCTTCCTTCTCGGCCATCGCGAGCGCGGCGGGAATCACCGCGCTGCCGGGATGCGCCTTGGTCACGGGCTCGAAGTCGTCGGTCTCGTCGGCGTGCGCGCACATCCCGTTCGCCAGCGCCGCGTTGATCGCCGTGGTGCGTAAATCCGACGCGATGACGGAGGCCTGCGGGGTCCCGCCCTGCTCGCGGGCGAACTTGAGGGCGGCGACGCCGGCCGGCATGCGCGCGCCGGAGACCATCGCGCCGAGCGTGTCGAGGATGTGGTTCTTGCACTCGACGGCGATGGCGTCCGGCAGCGCGGTCTCGCGCGCGGCGACCATGTAGCGCGCGAGCTGGCCCGTGACGTCGGCGGTAGGCGCGGCCGGCTCGGCGGATTCCGCGGGAGCCGCCGTGGCGAAGCGGGCCGGCTTCACCGCCAGCGCGGCGAACGCGGCGGCGGCCGATTGGATCACGCGGCGGCGCGAGAGGCGGGAAGGCGCGGGCATGGGTCTCGGGTTTATAGCGGACGGCGCCTTGGTGACGAGGCTGTTCTTCGCAGCTGGCCGCGGTCGCGCCCGCGTCAGGGCAGCCGGCGCAGCACCTCACCCAAAGGGCGGCGCGGCGGTGGCGCGGGCACTTTCGCCGGATAGCCGAAGAAGAGCAGGCCCACGATTTCCTCCTTCACCGGCTCGATGCCGAGCAACTCGTAGGTCTGCGGCAGGGCGATGATCTTGCCGCTGCTCCATTGCATGCCGACGCCCTCGGCCCACGCGGCCAGTTGGATGTTCTGGATGGCGCAGGAGATCGCGCCGTAGTCTTCCTTGCGTTGCGCGGCCGAGCCTTCCAGGCGCTGGCTCACCGCCACGATGCTTGGCTTGGAAAGCAGCTTGGCCGTGGCGTCCCGGCGCACTTGGTCGCGCTCCGCGTCGGACACCGCGCCCGTCGCCTGCGCCTCCGCGAAGCCCTCGGCCAGCCGGCGGTGCGTTTCCGGCCCGAGCAGCGCGAAGCGCCATGGTTGGGTCAGCTTGTGGTTCTGTGCCCAGCGCCCGGTGTCCAGCGCTCGCTCCAGCAACTCGGCGGGCACTGGTCCGGGCTTGAAATCCTTGATCGTGCGGCGCTGGAGGATGGCTTCGGAGAGTTCCATGGGTGCGAGCAGGCAGGCGGAGTGGTGGGCACGCCCTGTCGGCAGGCCTTTGCCTCATTCTTCGCTGTCACGTGCGCTCCGTTGCCCTCGTCGCGCTGGTCCTCGCGCCGGAGCGGGCCCTGACTGGAGGCGTCTTCGCAGGACGGGAGAGGGTTCCGCGCCGCCGTGGATCCCGCAGACCGGGCGCGGACGATCTGGAAAGAACGCACCCGTCGGCAACGGTCACCGCGGGTTCGGGAAAGCTCTCACGGCTTACTCACCAGGAAACCAACGCGCGGCATGAAAACGCCGCCGCCGGGTCTCGGCAAGCAGGAAGGGAGAGTTTTTTGTGGTTCTGACCAAGGCGCCTCCACCGCGCGAGCCGGCGGAGGCAGGAAGCGGTCAGACCCGGCGGCCGCGCGCGAAGGAGATGATGGCCAGGACGACGAAGACGATGAGGCAAATCTTGGCGATCCACGCGGCGGTGCCGGCCAGGGCTCCGAAGCCGAGGATGGCGGCGATGATGGCGATGACGAGGAAGACGACGGCGTAATGGAGCATGGGAGCGGAGGGCGGAGGGGTGGTGGAGGAACGTGGAAGCTGCCGGAACCCTGGGTTGGCCAGGAAGCAGCTTGAAGGAGGCTTCGTTGGGATGAGCAAAGCTGGCCGTGCAATTCCCAAAGCCGCAGGCCGGGGATGGCCGATCATGCCAGGGGCGAGCGTTGCACCAGGGGCACGGCGACCTTACCGGGAGAGGACGATGAGTTCCGATGTCGCCGACGCCGAGCCGCTGAATCCCGTGGTCCCCGTGCCCGCGGCGCCGGCGGTGGGGGCGCGAACGGTGTTTCCGATCCTTTTCGCCATCTCGCTCTCGCACGGGCTCAACGACACGATCCAGGCGCTGCTGCCGGCGCTCTTCCCGGTGCTGAAGAACACGCTGCACCTTTCCTTCGAGGAACTCGGCCGGATCACGCTGTGCTTCTTCGCCACGTCGTCGGTGTGCCAGCCGCTCGTCGGCTACATCACGGACCGGCGGCCGATGCCGCGCTCGCTGGCGGTGGGGATGGGCTTGATGCTCGTCGGCCTGCTCTCGCTGGCGGTGGCCGGCACGTATGGGCATGTGCTGCTCGCGGCGGTGATCATCGGGCTGGGCTCGGCGATCTTTCACCCGGAGGCGTCGCGCGTGGCCTATCTCGCGGCGGGGCAGCGGCGCGGGCTGGCGCAATCGCTCTTCCAGCTCGGTGGCAACGCAGGCTCGGCGCTCGGGCCGCTGGGCGTGGCGGCCGTGGTGGTGGCGCGCGGGCAAGGCTCGGTGGCGTGGTTTTCCCTCGTGGCGCTGCTGGGCTTGGTGGTGCTGTGGGTGGTGGGCAATTGGCAACTGCGCCAGTTGGACCGCATCCGGCCGAAGGCATCCGCCGCGGCGGGGCGGGAGGCCAAGCCGGGCCTTTCCCGCGCGCGCGTGGCCGGGGCGCTCACGGTGCTGGCCGTGCTGATCTTTTCCAAATACGTCTATATGGCGAGCATGACGAACTACTACGTGTTCTACCTGAACCACCGCTTCGGGATGGAGATCCCGTCGGCGCAGGTGTGCCTGTTCGTCTTCCTGGCGGCCACCGCGGTGGGCACGATGGTGGGCGGGCCGATCGGCGACCGCATCGGGCGCAAGCGCGTGATCTGGGGCTCGATCCTGGGCGTGGCGCCCTTCACGTTGGCCTTGCCGCACGCGGGCGTGACGGGCGCGGTGGTGCTCACCGTGTTCATCGGCATCATCATCGCCTCGGCGTTCTCGGCGATCGTGGTCTATGCGCAGGAGCTGGTGCCGGGGAAGGTGGGGATGATCGCGGGCCTGTTCTTCGGGTTCGCCTTCGGCATCGCGGGCATCGCCGCGGCGGTGCTCGGCAAGCTGGCCGACCACACGAGCATCGAGCACGTCTTCGCCCTGTGCGCGTGGCTGCCGCTGCTCGGGCTGCTCACCGTGTTCCTGCCGGACGTGGAGGGGCAGAAGCAGAGGTGAATCGTGGATGGTGAATCGTCGGGGAGCGCGCGTGATATGCGGCGCGCCATTCTCGGTGCAGCCGATGCGGCAATTCGCCCTGGCGTGACCTAAGGAACATCATTCCCGCCGGTCCGTGTGATGATGACGTCAACGGGAAGCGGTAGCCTCTCGGCCGAGAGAAAAACGTTGGCGGGATGAACATCCCACACGTCGAAACCGCCGCCGCGGAAGGCCAGCGCCCCTTCGTAGTCAATGCTCCGCCAAGGTAGCAACGTGAAGCCGTTGGATCGAAAGGCGTCTTCGAGTTCATCAAGCGTTGGTCGATCCCCTTGCAGACCTGGCTGCGAGGTCACGACGCTCCACCGGTGGGCCTGTGCTTGCCAGAGTCCAACCAAACGGATGTCGTCGCCGAAGACTTGGTTTTGCCAAGCCAAGCGCTGCAAATACTCCAAGGGTGATGCGCCGTGCATAAACGGCGCGCCCTTGTCGTCCCAACTGATCGTGCAGCCGGTTGCGCTTAGTTTCGTGAACTTGATCCAGCGACCGGTGCTCTCTTCCAAACGCACATCATGCTCCCTTCCACCTTCTCGCGCGGGTGGAGCAAAGCTTACCGGGGGAGACAGCCGGCTTCTTCAGCCCATCGGAGGAGCGCATCCCACGGGCGCTCGACGAGGCCGAAGTCGTCCGCTCCATCATTCGGTCCATCTGCGCGTAGGCTTCGGCGGAGGTAAGCCGCGGCATCTTCGAGCGAATAGTGCGAAGTTGTTTCGCCAGTTCCGGCAGAGTCATCGGAAAGCATGGTTGGCGGGCAAGCGCCCGGCAAGGGCCACGTGCGCCAACTTACGCCCGCGGAGATCGATCCTTCTCCATAGGTGCAGTCGGCGCCGCGCAGCAGTCACAGGCGGCGCGACGCTCGGGCGATCAGCGGGCCATGCCGACGTTCTGAACCTGCTGGAAGAGCTTGCCCTCGCTCTTGATGCTGGGGGCGATGATGATCTCGGTCTCCTGGAACTCGCGGATGTTGCGCGCGCCCACGTTGCCCATGCAGGTGGTGATGGCGCCGACGAGGTTTTGCGAGCCGTCGTCGGTGTTCGCCGGGCCGAAGAGAATCTGCTTGAGCGAGCCGGTGACGCCCACGTGGATGCGGGTGCCGCGCGGCAAATTGGCGTGCGGGGTGGCCATGCCCCAGTGGTTGCCGCGGCCGGGGGCTTCTTCGGCGCGCGCGAAGGGCGAGCCGATCATCACGGCGTCGGAGCCGCACGCGAAGGCCTTGCACACGTCGCCGCCCACGCGCATGCCGCCGTCGGTGATGATGGGGACGAACTTTCCGGTGCGCTTGTGGTGCTCGTCGCGCGCCGCGGCGCAGTCCACCGTGGCGGTGACCTGCGGCACGCCCAGGCCCAGCACGCCGCGCGAGGTGCAGGCCGCGCCCGGCCCCACGCCGATGAGCACGCCGGCCACGCCGCAGGCCATCAGCTCCAGGGTCACGTCGAAGGTGACGGCGTTGCCGACGATCACCGGGATCTTCATGTCGGCGCAGAAGGCGGCGAGGTCGAAGAGCTCGTATTCCGAGGAGATGTGCCGCGCGGTGGCGACCGTGGATTGCACCACGAAGACGTCGGCGCCGGCTTCCTGGGCCAGCTTGCCGTAGCGGGCGGCCTTCTGCGGGATGGACGACACGGCGGCGACCACGCCGGCGGCCTTCAGTTCCTGCACGCGCTTTTGGATGAGTTCCTCGCGGATCGGCTCCAGGTAGATCTTCTGGATGAGCGAGGTGACCTCGTTCTTGGGTGCGGTGGCGATGGGCTCGAGCACCTCGGCTGGGTTCTCGTAGCGGGTTTGGACGCCTTCGAGGTTGATCACGCCGAGGCCGCCGAGCTTGCCCATCTCGATGCAGAAGCGCACGTCGGTGACGCCGTCCATGGCCGAGGCGAGGATGGGCACCGGGAGCGCGAGGTGCGAGCCATCCGGCCGCGGGAGGCGGAACGTGGTGTCCACCTCGTTGGGGTTGATGGTCACGTCGCCGGGCACAAGGGCGATCTCGTCGAAGCCGTAGGTGACGCGAGCTTTGCGGTTGCGTCCGATCCACATTCCCATGGGTAAAAGAAGAAAAAAGTCGGTGGTTAAGAGAAGGGTGAGCGCTAGAACCTCGGCGCGGGAAGCCGCTCGTTGAGCGCGCCGCAACGGGGGCAGGCCGCCGCGGGGTCGGAACCGTAGTCCTCGAAGTCGTATGCGCAAACCGCGCAACGCACACGATGCCTCGCGGCCTCGCGCGCGCGCCGCTGCCGTCGCCGCTCCTCGAAGACCCACAGCGCGAGCACCACGCCGAGGATGGCGAAGAAATACAGGAAGATGAGCAGGCCGAGCGAGACGCGGAACATTGGGAGGCCGGCGCGACTCAGGGCTTTCGCGCGAAGGAGGGCTCGTATTCGTTCGCGCCGGCCGTTTCCAGCGCGCGCGCCGGCGACGGCAAGGGCGGCAGCGTGAGGCGCGCGGGATCGGCTGCCTCAGCCCACGCGGCGACTTGCGCGGCCTCCGGCGTGCCCGGAGCGGGCAGGTAGATCGTCACCGGCACGGGCGGCGGCGGCGCGGCGGGTGGATACGCGACCTGGAAAAGATAGAAGCAGACAAGGTGGCTGAGCAGCGAGCAAAGGAGGAAGGCCACGAGTCGCCAGCGTGGATGGTTGCGGAAATCGTCGGCCGGCGGATCGGCGGCGAGGATGAAAGGCGGAGTGGCCGGGAGCATGCGGCGGTTCAGTTGCCCCCGGCGGCAGGGACTGGCGGCGGGGCAGGCGCGGCCGCGAGCACCACGGTGAACCGGCGCGCCACGGCTTTGCCCGCCACGGCGAACACGGTCTCGTAGGCCACGCCGCGGTCGGCGCGCAGCAGGAGGGTTCGCGCCGCGGTGCCCGGCTCCTCGGCGTCCGCGGCAGCGGCTTGGCGCAAGGCTTGGTCCAGTTCGTCCAGCGACACCGCGCGCTCGCCCACGAAGATGCGCGGCGCCGTGCCGGACACGATGCTCACCACGAGCGCCCCGCGCGCCGGCGGCACCACGAAGGGCGAGGGCGGCAGCGCCAGGGTGACGCCCGGCTGCACGACGAGGGCGCGCCCGGAGCCCGCGTAGAAGAGCGCCAGCAGCAGCACGCTGGCCACCGGCGCGAGCAGCAGCACGCCGGGTCGGGCGGGCTGGAGGCGCGGCAGGTTCATCGGTCAGCCCGTCAGGAAGCGTCGCCCCGCGACCGGCGCGTGGGCTTCTCGGAGCTAGCCGACTCCGGTGGGGCGGTTGCTTCCAGCGAGCGCGCGGCCTCGGCGAAGGAGATGATGCCCTTGTCGGCCAAGTCACGCGCGCGAGATTCCACCAGCAGCGGCACCAAGCCGCCGACGGCGTGCTCGATGTCGTCGAGCAGCAGGTTTACGCGCGAGCACAGGTAGGAGTGCATCAGGAAGGCCGGCACCGCGACCACCAGCGATCCGGCCGTGGTGAGCAGCGCGTTGTAGAGACCGGTGGAAAGATCAGCCGCCGTGGCTACGCCACCTTGAAGAGAGATCACTTGGTAAGCCTGGAGCAAGCCCGTCACGGTGCCGAGCAAGCCGACCAGCGGCGTGACGTGCGCCACGGTGGCCAGGATAGGCAGGTAGCCCTCCAGTCGCCGCGCTTCGAGGCGCGCGGCGGTTTCGGCGCCTTCCTTGATTTCGTCGCACGGCCGATCATGGCGAACGAGGATGCTTCGGAGCACGCGGGCCACCGGCCCGGGCGAGGCTTGGCACTCGCGCACCGCTTCGGCGAAGCGGTTCTGGCGCACGAGGTTGGTGAGGCCGCGCAGGAGATCCACCACCGGCACGACCGAGCGGTGAAGATACATGAAGCGCTCGAAGAAGAGGCCCGCGGCCAGCACGCTCACCGGGAGCAGCAGCCACATGAGCGGGCCGCCTCTTTGAAGAATATCGAGCATGATGAGGAGGCTCCGCGCCAAAGCGCGCGCAATGGAACCGCCATTTTTCCGGTCACCGCCTCTTCTGTCCAGAAGAAAGCGCGGCAGCGGCGGAGGGTCCGCTTGTCGCGACAAATCTTTTCACGCAGGGAGGACAAATGCCAAAGCCGCCAAATCGTCCTGCCTTGTCTGGCTCTTTCGAAGCCCGCTACCCCAACTTGGCTGCCTGGGTGCAGCACGGCCGACTTGAGATTGGCGACGATGGATACCTGCGATCGTTTATCCGCGTCCTGGACGAGGGCGGGATGATCTTCGAAGGGGCGGAATCCTACCCTTCGCTGGACGCGGCGTTGCAAGCGGCCGAAGATGGCCTTGCCGCCTGGCTGAAGGAGAACGGCTGAGCTCGGCGGCGGGGCCGTCAGGTATCCATCCAGCCGTCGCGCAACTTGATCACGCGGTTGCCGTGCGCGGCGTTTTCCTGGGAATGGGTGACCTGAATGATGGTGGCGCCCTCGTCGTTGAGGCGCTTGAAGAGGCCCATGATCTCACGCGCTTGGTCGGAATGGAGATTGCCGGTCGGCTCGTCGGCGAGCAGAAGGCGCGGGCGGGCGATCACGGCGCGGGCCACGGCCACGAGCTGCTGCTGGCCGCCGGAAAGCTGGCTCGGATACAGGTCCTTTTTCCCGACGATGCCGAAGCGGTCGAGGATGTCGCCCACGCGAGCCTGGCGCTCGCCGGACTTGAGGTCGCGGTAGCGGAGAGGTTCCTCAAGGTTCTCGGACACGGTGAGGTCATCGAGCAGATGGAACTGCTGGAAGACGAAGCCAACGTGCGAGCGGTTGAGCGCGGCGCGCTCCTTGGGCTTCATCGCGTGGACCGGCTGGCCCTCAAGAAACATCTCGCCCTGCCAGCCGTGATCATACAAGCCGAGGATATGGAGCAGCGTGCTCTTGCCCGCGCCGCTCGGCCCCATGATCGAAACGAAGTCACCCTCGTTCACGTCAAACGTGATCCGCCGCAGCAGCCACGTGGGCGACGGCTTGGTCGGGATAGATTTTTCGAGGTTCCGGACGGAAACGAGCGGGGTCATGAAGAGCCGAGAGGATGGAAGATGGAGGATGGCAGGGGACGAATTCACCCGACGAGAACGGGAACAAGGCGGGGACGGCTCCCTGCCATCCTCCATCTTCCATCCTCTCGGTCCTTCTCTGCCTCGGTCAGGCGGCGACAGCGGACGCAGGCGCGGTGGTATTCGTCGGCGGGGCGTCGGACGAGGGCGAGAGGACTTCGTCCACCACGCGGCCGTCGAAGAGGTGGATGGAGCGCTGGGCGTTGCCGGCGAAGCGGGCGTCGTGCGTGACCATCACGATGGTCGAGCCCTCCTTGTGCAGTTCGGCGAGGAGCTGCATGACCTGGTCGCCGTTGCGGGAGTCGAGGTTGCCCGTGGGCTCGTCGGCGAGCAGCACGCTCGGCTTGCCGGCGAGGGCGCGGGCGACGGCCACGCGCTGCTGCTGGCCGCCGGAGAGCTGCGAGGGCAGGTGGCGGGCGCGATGGCCCATGCCGACGCGCTCAAGGGCGGTCTGGACGGCAGCCTTGCGCTCGGCGGGCGGCATGCCGCGGTAGGTCAGGGGCAACTCGACGTTCTCGAACACGTCGAGGTCGCCGATGAGGTTGAACGACTGGAAGATGAAGCCGATCTCGCGGTTGCGAACGCGGGCGCGCTCGGTGGCGTTGAGCTCGGTGACGGGCCGGGCGTTCAGCAGGTAGGTGCCGGAGGAGGCCGTGTCGAGCAGGCCGAGGATGGAGAGCAGCGTGGACTTGCCGCAGCCGGAGGGCCCGGCGATGGAGACGAATTCACCCTTGCGGATGTCGAGGTGCACGCCGGAAAGAGCGTGGGTTTCCACCTCGTCGGTGAGGAACACCTTGGCGATATTATCGAGCTTGATGAGGGAGTCGGACATAAGGAAAGCGAGCAGGAAAGCAGCCGAGAGATAGGAACGCCGCCCCGTATGCAAGGGCCATGCCAGCGTGTTCTTCAATCTTTTCTTCTGAGCAAGCGAGGTAAAGTCTGCTGCCAGGTTGCTCCCATGCCGGAGCTGGGAAACTGGTTTCCCGCTCGTGGGACGGCCGCGACCGGCAGACTTGCCGTCGGCGCTTGAGCCGGCATTCTTGGCCACGCACACCGGCCGATGCCTCCTCCCAACCCACCCAGGCCGAACACCGGCGGCATTGAACGGACACAGAGATTGGTCGCGGAACTGCGGCAGCGCCTGCTCGACCTTTCCAACAAGAATCGGCTGCTCAACTTCAAGCACCAAACGCGCGGCGCACGGCAAGTCCGCGTCGTAGACGAATCACTGCCGCTTCTCTTTGAACAACTTGCGCGAGGTGATGCGGCGGAATTGCAGCCTTTGCCGCCCCTCCCCAAGGAACCACCGGATGAGCAGACAGCTGAGTTTATTGACGCGCTCGGCATCGCGCGGCTCACCGATTCGAAATACCTGCGGGGACTCGCCGCGATCCTGGAGGACGACGATAACGCGGAGACGCGCACGCGGGACTTGGAACGTGAACTGAGGGATCGCATGCGAAAGAAGGTTGGGTTGCCCAGCCGCCTGCGCCTTGAAGGACCTTCTTTGATTGAGCACGCGCGCCATCACGGAATCAGTCCTTCCTTCGACTTGTCCGGCTCCGCTGCCGTGCCGCGCCGGCGGCCGGAGCGTCGGTGGCAGACCATGTTGCCGGCGGATGAGCTGGAGCGTGCGCTCGGAAATTTGGCGCAGCAGGCGCGGGAGGCCCGAGAGGAATACGGCATCAGCACGCTGCACCTCGTGCTCGGCTTCCTCGAATGGCATGAGCAACTGCCTCAGGGCGGCTGGTCCACTCAGCCGCTGCGCTCGCCGCTGCTGCTTCTGCCCATGGAAATGGAGCGTGCGCGCCGCGCCCGACATGAGGGCTATCGCCTGCGAGCCGACACGGAGGAAGTGGAGGTCAACCTCACGCTGCGCGAGCGCCTGCGCCAAGACTTCGATCTCGATTTGCCGGTGTGGAACGCTGAGCCGCACAAGAACGCCGAGTCACCCGATCTCGAAGCCTACTTTTCGGAGGTAGAGCGCACGATTCGCCATCTTCCAAACTGGAAAATCCGACGCTTTGCCACGATCACGCACCTTTCCTTCCACCGCCTCGCCATGTGGAAGGACCTGGATCCGGAAAATGGGTCGCCGCCGCCCCACGAGCATCCGCTTCTCGTCGGTTTGTTCGGCGGTGCTAAGGGCGGCGCGAGTAGCACCGCCGCGCCCGACGACGAACCGCACGATGATCCGGAAGCGGGAGTGCCCATTCTGGTCCACGACTGTGACGCCTCGCAATTCGCCGCCATCCGCTCGGCTCTGCGTGGGGAGAACTTGGTCGTGCAGGGTCCACCGGGCACGGGCAAGTCGCAGATGATCGCTAACCTCATCGCGGCGGCGATGTGGGAAGGAAAGAGCGTGCTTTTCGTCGCGGAAAAAATGGCGGCCCTCGAAGTGGTGCAAAGGCGGCTCGCCGCCGTCGGGCTAGGCGATTACTGCCTTGAGCTTCACTCGGCTAAGGGTGGAAAAAAGGCGGTCTTTGAGAGCGTTGCCAAACGATTGGATACACGGCCCGCGCCGAATCCGCGCGGTCAGGAGGCGTTAGAAAGCCACCGTGAAATGGAGCGTGACCGGCTGCTTACTTACTCCGAGGCGGTCAACACACCATTCAACGCCTGCGGGTGGACGTTTCATGAAGTGGTATGGCGGGAGTTTGCCTTTCACGCGCGCCGGCTTCCGCCGCCACTACAGGCGTATTATCTGAATGGGGCGGCCGAGTGGGACGAGCGGGCAATCTCCGCGCGGCAAAATCTGTTGTGTGAATGGGAGACGCTGGCATCGCAACATCGCGAGCAAGCCCAGGCGGGCGGCGATGCGCACCCATGGGAATGGGTGACCAACGGCGACCTGGGCCGCTTGGATCGCGATGCGCTGGAAGCATTGACCCACGAGTCAGCCGGACGTTTCGCGGAACTCCAGGCCTGGCTCGAAATGCACGAGCTGAACGACCCAGCTTGTCCAAGCCTGAGCGATGCCGCCGAGGTTGCCGCCGGTCTTGCAGCCCTCGGCGCGCGCCCGGCGGAAGTGGCGGATGGGCTGTGGGAGCTTTGCCTTCGGCCGACGGGCCGCACGGCGCTGAAAGAAACGGCTGCGGCCTTTCGAGCCAAGGATGCTGCGCGCCAGAGAATCCAAGACCTCGCGCCGGGCATGGAGGAAGCCTTGGCGTCCGATCCCAACCTTCTCGTCTCGACGGAGGAGGCGATGCGTCGCCTGAGGCTAGAAAAAGAAGGCGAGAGCCTGGGTGGATTGGATCGGCGCGAGGAAAAAAACCGCCGACATCAAGAGCAACTACAGGAGGTTCTAGCCACGGCTGAGGGCATCGCTAAGGCGGCACAGCTTTCCGTGGATCACACCACCGTGGAGGGCTTGGAAACAATCGCCCTTTACGTCGAGTGGGCTGGCGCAGCACCGGACGGCGTGATTGGCACTGGACATGCACTCGGCTCGGAAGGTGCGCTGCCGAAGGTCCAGACAGCTTTGCAGGAAATGCACGCGTGGCAGGCGCGTCGGACCGAACTCCAGGCCCACCTGCGAGTGCCACCCGAGTCCCTGGAGGAGGTGGAAGTGCGCCAAGCCGCGAGCGAGATGGCGCGGCCCGGCTGGCTGGCGTGGCTACGGGCTACCTATAGGGCCGCGCGAAAATTGGCGCTTCGCGTGGCGCCTGATGTTCCGACTGCGGAACGCCCAGGCTTCTTCTTTGACCTTGCAGCCTGGCAACACGCCGGCTCCGCCTTGGACGCTCGGGCGGACCTGCGGGAAATCTGCGGGGAGATGTTTCAAGGTGCTGGCACTATGCTTCCCGCCTTGGAAGAAGCCTGCGCCTGGATGGAGCAGGTGCGAGAAGCGACCCCAGTGACGGAATCCTCAAGCGGGCTCCTGCGGCACGCCCTGTTTTCACTGTCTGCTGATCTCAGCGCCGTGGCTCGGCGCCGGGCTGGAGAGGGATGGCCAGAAGAAGCGCGACGGCTGGTGGCAACGGCCCGCGAGCAGGGAGTAAAATTGGCGGAACTGCGCGGTCGCCTAGCGGCGATCGAGCAAGACCTTGCTGGTTTGCGCCGCGCGCTTTTGGCCCTGCGGTGGAAGGACCGCCTTCGCATTGAGGGTTTACGCGACTTAGACAAGTTGCGGCTTGAGGAATCGGACGCGGCTCAGGTGCTGGCGCGCCACGAAGCGGTCGCCGCGCTGTTGGCCCCCGACGTCGCGGCACAAGAAGCGAACGCGCACGAAATTCAGGCGAGCTTGGAACGACTGCGGTCTCTGCGGCTGCCCGCGCGTTGGAAGCAAGATTTGGCCGCGCCGGCCGGGGTGGCTGCTTGGCGCCACCTTCTTACGCTTGGGCTGGAGCTTGGGCAGAAAGTCGCAGACCTGCACAAGCGGCTTGAAGAATTATCGGAGTTGGCGACTTCAGACAAGACGGTCGTGAAGCAGTGGATGGAGACTCCGCGCTCTCAATTAACGACGCTTTTTCGTGCCGCCGTGGATGCGCCGGCTGCGCTCGGCACACAGACAAGGAAGAGCGCGGTTGAAGCCGCGCTGTCCAAATTCGAGCTTACAGAATTCTGCGCCTTGGCGTGGGCGGATGCAGGGGACTTTCGGGGTTTTGGTCCGCTGTTTGAGTGCGTCCTGCTACGCAGTCTGTGCCGCTCAGCGTTCCGACGGATCCCGGGATTGCAGCGTTTTCGCCACCTCAGCCCAGCCGAGGCCCGAGATCAGTTCCGCGCTCTCGACGAAAAGCTGATGACGGTGCAGCGGGATGCGCTCGCCGCGCGCGTGGCCGGTCGCGTCATGCCACCGGGACAGACGCGCGGCCGGGTGTCTGACCTCAGCCAGTCAGGATTGCTGCGGCACGTAGCGAATTCCCCCAACGCCCGCGTTTCCGTTCGGTCGATTTTGCGACGCGCTTCAGACGCGCTCCAGGTCATCAAGCCGTGCTTCCTGATGTCGCCCCTGTCCGTGGCGCAGCTGGTCGGGCGCGGATTCATGACTTTCGACATGGTGATCTTTGACGAAGCCTCGCAGGTCCGGCCGGAAGACGGCCTATCCGCCCTGCTGCGCGCCCGCCAGATGGTAGTCGTGGGCGACAACATGCAGCTTCCTCCGACCACATTCGGAGACCGCGCCGTTGCCAGCCTTGGTGATGACCAAGCCGATGATGAGGACGCGAACGACGATCTCATCGGGGAATCCCTGCTCGACGTGGCCGCCGCCTCTTACCCGGACTCCAAGCGGTTGCTGTGGCACTACCGCTCGCGCGACCCGGCGCTGATCGCGTTTTCCAACCAGGAATTCTACGATCGCCGGCTACAGTTGCTCCCGGCACCGCGGACTTCCTCGCCGTCCTCAGGCGTGCATTCGATCTACGTGGGCGGCGTCTATGCGGACCGATTGAATTCCGACGAGGCTCGCCGCTGCGCGGAAGCAGCCGTGGAGTTCATGCGAGTGCATTCCGGCCGTTCACTTGGCATCGTGGCGTTGAACCGACCGCAAGCCGACCTCATCAGCGCAGAACTGGACCGACTGATCCAACAACATCCGCACGCTCAGGAATATCGGGCAAAATGGGAACACGAGTCGGAGCCGCTGCTGGTCAAGAATCTTGAGAACGTGCAGGGCGACGAGCGCGACGTGATTTTTGTCTCAACTGTCTTTGGTCCGGAGACAGCCGGCGGACCGATTCTTCAACGCTTCGGTCCGATCAATTCGAAGTTCGGCCACCGCCGGCTGAACGTCCTCTTCACCCGGGCGAAGCACCAGCTCGTGTTGTTCACTTCGCTGCGTCCCGAAAGCGTTCTCATGGGGGATGGCAAGCATCGGGGCGTCAAAGTGCTGCGAGACTACCTGGAATACGCCCGCACGGGCGGCCAGCGGCTTCCCGCCGGGCCTGCGAAGCCCGGAGTAGACAGCCCGTTTGAGCAAAGCGTGAAGGATGCCTTGGAGGCCGCGGGCTACCAATGCGACTGCCAAGTCGGGGTCGCAGGATACTTCCTCGATCTCGCGGTGCGGCATCCGCAATTCGACCGACACTACCTGCTTGGGATCGAGTGCGACGGCGCAGCCTACCATTCCTCGCGCTCCGCGCGTGATCGCGATCGGCTCCGGCAGGAGGCGCTGGAGAACATGGGGTGGACCATTTATCGCGTGTGGTCCACGGATTGGTTTGCGAACGCGCGGGGACAGTTGAGCCGTCTGCTGGATGAATTAAAGCAGCGCAAAAACGCACCTTTGCGGGCGGAAACTGGAGAGGGCGTCGATTATTTGGCGCGCTTCCGGCGCGAGGATCCTGGCGTGGCCGGCGATTTGTCGGCCGAAGCCCTGTTGCTGCCGCTTAATTGAGGCGCAGGCGGTCGTGGGAGTCCCACTGGGTCATGTCGGAGAGGATCACGCGGTCGCCGGGCTGAAGGCCCTGGACCACTTCGATGGTGTTCACGCTGGAGCGGCCCAGCTCCACGCTCACGCGCAGGGCTTCGCGGCCGTCGGCGCTCACGCGGAAGAGGCCCACCCGGCCCTTCTCTTGGCCGTAGGCGGGGCGACCCACGAAGATCACGTCGTCGAGGCGTTCCAGCTCGATCACGCCCTCCACGGAAAGGTCGGGGCGCGCGCCCTTAGGAAGGTCGCCGTTGAGGGACACGTCCACGAGCACGGTGCCGTTCTGCACGGCGGGGTCGATGCGGATGACCTCGCCGGTGATCAGGCCATTGCGCGTGTCCACGCTGGCCGGCTGGCCCACGGTGATGTCCTTGGCCTGCGTCTCGGCGATCTTGATTTGGGCCTTGAGCTTCGTGGGATCCGCCACGCGGGCGAGGTTGGTGCCGATGGTCACGCGCTGGCCGACCTCGAGAGGCAGGGCCTGAAGCACGCCGATCATGCCGGCGCGGACCTGGAGGGCGTCCACCTGCGACTTCTTGAGCACGGCGGCGGCGAGGAGGCGGTCCACGTCGGCCTGTTGCGCGGCGAGCTGGGGCTGGAGCGACTGCTGGGCGTATTCGAGGCGCTGCTGGTCGAGTCCGAAGCGAGCCTTGAGGTCGGCAGCCTTCACGCGGGAAAGCTGGAGATCGAGCGAGGAAACGAGGCCGTTCTTGGAAAGTTGCTCGTTCACCTGGAGCTGGAGCTCGGACTGGCGAAGGTCGGCGCCGAGCTTGGCGTTTTCGGCGCGGCGGTCGAGGATCCCCTGCTCGAGGGTGGAACGGAGCGTGGCGAGCTTGGCCTCGCCGGCGCGGGCGTTGAGCTCGGCGTCGGCGGCCTCCTGCTGGAGCTCGGGGTTCGAAAGCACGCAGATGATGTCGGTGGGCTTCAGTGCCTTCCCGGGGCGCACGATGATCTTTTCTACCCGACCCTCGGTGCGCGCGGCGATCCACTGGAAGTCCTCCGGCACGAGCGTGCCGAGGCCGCGCACTTGGCGAACCATGGGACCGCGCTTCACGGTGTCCATCCACACGGCCGAGCGATCCACGGCCGGGGCGGCCGGTCGCAACTGGGAAACACCCAGCGAGACAAGGCCCAGCAGCAGGGCGGCACCGTCGAGGCGGCCGACATCAACCCCACCGGCAACTCGTTCCCGCAGGT
>CALMOL010000115.1 GCA_937871685.1 uncultured Verrucomicrobiota bacterium | reverse complement strand
GGGCGGCTGACCACCGGGCTATGGGGGCGCGCACGGGGCGTCAGGGCCGCGTGAGCTTGCGAGCCGGCCCCGCCCGGTGCGCGCCTTCGGCGGGCTGGGTCGTCCCCGCTCCGCGCGCGACCGCGCGCCTGGAGACAAGCAGAGCGCCCGCGGGCCGAAATTGGGTTGCGCTTCGCCGGCGCGTCGCTGCCAACGCCTTCGCCAGACCGCTGGCGGTCGTGTTCGTTGACTCGGTCGCTCCCGCCCCCTCGCCCTGCGGGCTGGCGTCCATCTTCGGCCGTCCCCGGCCTGCGATTGCCCGCTTCGCAGGCCGTCTTCGTCCCCTCCCGGGGTTCCCGGCGAGAAGCGCTGGAGGTGGGTGGCCCGGGCGTTGGAATGCCCAGAGTAGAGAGCGAAAAGGTTGACCGCCTTGTGCCGGCGCCGAAGGAGCGAGAAGCCGCGCGCGGACCGTTTTTCCAGAAGGGGAGCAGCCGTCCGCCCTTGGTTGCCTCATTTTCCGCCTCCCCCAGAAGCGCCGCCGCCGGAACCGGGCACGGCCGGCTCCGGGGAGGCTCCTTCCGCACCTCCCGCGAGAGGTGCAAAACCTCCCCCGGGCACTCCCAAACCTCCCCTGGGTGGTCCAACACCTCCCGCGAGAGGTTCTGAACCTCCCGCGGGAGGTTCTGGACCACCCACTGGCCCATCGGAAACCTCCCGCGGCCACTCCCGAACCCCGCCTGGCCAGTGAGGAACCTCCCGCGAGAAGTCTGAAACCAGCCTCAAGTCCCCCACGGCAAACTGGCGGAGGAAACCGCCGAGGAGGGTTTGCGCTGGCAAAGGCTCAAGGGTTGCCGCGCTGGCCTATTTCAGACCAATCGGCACCTGCCTTTCCCGAATCGCCAAAAGCGCGCCCCTTGCCCAGATTGCAAGAAAAGCGGCCGTTTGGTATGAGTGGGTGCGACCAAGTATCTCGGTGAACGCACTCGTGTCGCGGAGCGACACCTGCCGGTAGCGGGGGGTTTCCAACCCCCGGACCCCGCCCCCAAGCAAGCCGCGCCGTAGAGCGACGCTTGCAAGGGCGTTGGCGCGAGCACCGGCCTAGCCTTCCGCAGGCGCCGCTCCGCGACGCAGACCTCGGGGCGATGGAGTTCCCCGGCTACCAGCAGGCGTCGATCCGCGACGCACCGAGATTCGTTTTCCGCGCACACTTAGAGCGTTTTCGAATCGGCTTATTGCACCCGCTGGCGACGGTTTATGAAAGGTCAGACAGCGTTTTGGAGTGCGGAGCCGAGCGTCAGAGCGACACCACTTTAGCATGCAAGGCAGTGGCAGCAGATCGGAAGCGGTGTCACGCTGACGCTTGCCGCCTCGCTCCAAAACGCCGGCGCCCTTGCGCCAGCAAACCCAAGCAAGCGCGACAACCGCAATCGAAAAGGTCTAGCTTGGCCAAAGGGAAGGCGACGTCAGTCTTCGTTCTCGCTGTCGGACTCCTCTTCCTCATCATCGTCGTCATCCTGCGGCTTGGCTTTCTTGTCGGGACGAACCAGGTCGCGCAGCACCTTGCCGATCATCGGCGCAGCGTAGCGGCCGCCGTGGATGCCGGTCTGGCCGCGCTCGGACTCGTAGATCGCAGCAAAGGCATATTTCGGGTCGTCCGCCGGCGCGAAGCCGCCGAACCACGCCGCGTAGCGCTGGAGATCAGGCCGGCGCTCAGAGCCACCCCACTGCGCGGTGCCCGTCTTGCCGGCAACTTTCACGCCGGGCACACCAGCACGCGTGCCGGTGCCGCCGCTGACCACATGGATCATGGCGTCCTTCAGCGTCTTGTGCGTGTCACGCGAGAGACCGATGTCGCGCCGCGCGGTGGCTTCGTAGGCAGTGGTGATGCGGTTCTCGTAAGACTGAACCTGCTGGACGAGGCGCACCTTCACGAGCCGGCCGCCATTAGCCACGGTGGCGAAGGCGTTGCACATCTGGATGGGGGTGACGAGCAGGTCGCCCTGGCCGATGCCGAGGTTGGCAAGGTCACCATCAAGCAGCTTCCTCTTGTGAACTCGGCGCATATACTCATTGGTCGGCATGTTTCCGGCATCCTCTTCCTCAAGCGGCAGGCCAGTGCGCTGGCCGAAGGCGAATTTGCGCGTCATCCAATCTACAATGCGGTCGGCCCCGCAACGCATGGCGACTTGGTAGAAATACGTGTTGATCGACATCGTCAGAGCGCGATCGAAGTCGAGCGCGCCGAAGTCCTTGGCGTGCGAGTTGCCCATCGTGATGTTGCCGATGGTGATGGACGCAGGCGAGTTGATCTGCTCGTCCTTGCGGATCACGCCGTCCTCCAACGCGGCGGTGCCGATGAAGACCTTGAAAGTGGAGCCAGCTGGATACGCCGAGCGGAAGGCGCGCGGGATGAGCGGCTTGTCGGGGTCCTTGTCGAGGCGTTCGAAGTCCGCGTTGGAAATGGCAGGAACGAAGAGATTTGGGTCGAACGAAGGCCACGAGGCCATGGCGAGGAGGTCGCCGTTGCGCGGGTCCATGAAGACCATCGCGCCGCGCCGCGCGCCTTGGGCGAGAGCTTCCTCGCAGCGGCGCTGGAGATTGGCGTCGAGCGTGGTGATGAGATTCTCGCCGGGCACAGGCGGTTGAATGATCTGCTCGGAAACCTTCCGGCCCTGGTTGTCGAAAACCATGTTGAGCACGCCATTGCGACCCGAGAGCTTGTCGTTGAAGGATTTCTCCAGTCCCTCGCGGCCCTCAAGGCCAGGCCAGAGAAGCTCGTTGTTCTGGATCGGGCCGTCGGCCTGCCGGCCGGTCTTGCCAACGTAGCCAATGATGTGGGCGGCGAGCTTGCCCTGCGGATAGAAGCGGGTGTAAACGGGCCGCAGCGCGAGGTTGCCGGCGAGACGCGGGCGAATGCGCTCGGCGTCCTCATTAGAAAGAAAGGTGGCGAGGTCGAAAGGCAGGATGCGCCGCTCGCGATAATGATCGAGGAGCTGCGCGGTGGTCACCTGCACGGGGCGGCCGAGGAGGTTGGCGGCAAGCGAGAGGTTGGCGCGAGCCAGCTCGATGAGCTGTGGGTCCGAGAGCGTGGCGCCGGCTGGGAAAGTGAGCGAGAGGTGATGAGCCATGCGCGTTTGCGCGAACGGCACGCCGTTGCGATCCGTGATGAGACCGCGCGGGGCGGGGATCTCGAAGTAGTAGGTGCGGTAGTCCGCACGCGTTTCCCAGGCAGGCGCGACGGTATCGGGCACGATGACCGGCCGCGCGGGCGGAAGCGGAGCCGGCGGCGGGGTCACGTTGGCCGGAGGCGGCGTCGGCGTAGGCCGCGCGGGCAGCGGCGTCGGGGCGGCAGTCCGCGAAGAGCGGCCTTGGGCGAGGACAGATTGCGGCGCGAGCGAGAAGCCGAGGAGGGCAGTCAGCGCGAGCAGGCGGGAGGGGAGCTTCATACGGCGAAAGACGCGGCAAAGAACAGGGCCAAGCGCGCGCCATCCTCCGCTGTTCCCGCAGCGTCGCAACCGGCGTGACAGGCGGCACGCGGCGACGGGGACGAATTGCCTCGCGCGATTCCTGCCGTTCTCAATTCAGTTGCCCAATCGCCTTCCAAGACGAACAACGGACGGAAGGTCGCCTCACGGCGTTGGCGCCGGGCTTGGCATCGGTGACGCGGCCGGTGGCTCCGGCGAGTTGGGCGAGGCGGCAGCCGGCGTCCCCGTCGGGGTAACGGTCGGCTTGAGCGTGGCACGGGGGCGCGGCCTGGTCCAAGCCGCGCCCTTGTCTCCGCAAATGATGGCGATGATCAACTGGCCGCTGTTTACCCCCGGTCCCTTGATGTAGAGCGGAGAACTGGTGCGCGGCAGGTCCACCGTTGCCTCCACGAGAAGCTTTTCTTCCTGAAAGAGCTGAACCGACACCTCGTAGCCCTTTTTGGTTGGCTTGCGCGTGTCCACCTTCACAACGAACGGCTTGGAGCGCAGCACCCAATCCTCGGTTCCCGAGCGGATGCGCTCGCGTGCCTGGCCGAGCAAGCGGAGACGGCGGTAGCCGAAGATCTTAGAAACTTGCCGCTCGCGACCCACAAGCGGCGCAGGCCAGGGTCCTTGGATCTTCAGCTCACCGTCCTTCACCACAGGATCGGTCCCAGCCACATCGGCAAAAATAAGGCCAGCCCACATCACGTTTTCAGCGCTGGCCGCAGCCGGCGAGCCGCTGGGCCGGACCGTTGGGGTTGGCCGCGGCGTTGGCGAGGACGCAGGCGATGGCGTGGGCGTCTGGGCTCGCGCCAGCCAGCCGCCACCGAGCAGCAGGGCCGCCGCCCCGAGCGCCAGCCCACGACGCACGCGGCGGACCAAGGCGCGAGGAAGGCGGGACGGGAATTCCATCGTTGGGCAGCGAAGGGAAACGCCAGCGCGGCGTCCGCTCACAGCGCGTCCGGCTCGTTAGGCTCGTCCGAGGGATCTTCCTTGGCGAACGCTTCCACCTCGATGTGCTCGGTGCCGCTCAGCCAGAGCACGGTGGCTTTTTCGGCCGGCAGCGAAAACGACGTGGCACTGACCGCAGACGTGGCCGTCTTCGTTTCCAGAACGCTGGCGAGGTATTCGGTCTCGGGGCGTTGCGTCGGATCGATCAACTGCGGCTGAACGAAGGCGCGGTAGCCGACCACCCCGAGCAGCAGGCACGCGGCGGAAGCGAGCGTGAGCCGGCCGAGGAGCGATTGGAGCCAGCCCGGCGCGGGCAGGGCAGCAGGCTCGGCCGCGGCCGGCTGAGTTTCCTTAGCATCGGCCGCGATGCGGCGCTGGAGCTCGGAATTGAAGAAGTCACCGTGCGGCATGGGTGGCGCCCCGGCGACGTGGCGGCGAAGCAGATCACCCAGCGCGGCCTGCGCCGAGCGCTCGGCGGTGGGATCGATCCCGTGGGGCGGGGCGGCCAGCTCCCGTTCGAAGGCGGCAGCCTCAGCGGGGGACAGGGCTCCGTCGAGCCACT
Organism: uncultured Verrucomicrobiota bacterium; assembly: GCA_937871685.1. Lineage (GTDB taxonomy): Bacteria > Verrucomicrobiota > Verrucomicrobiia > Chthoniobacterales > SZAS-18 > SZAS-18. The sequence continues at coordinate 11,632 of CALMOL010000115.1, read as the reverse complement.
CGTGATAGCGAGCTTCAAAATTTTTCATGGAGGTCCTTGAGCAGGGTTTGGAGCTTGCGGCGGGCGTAGAAGAGGCGGGACATCACCGTCCCGATGGAGCAGCCGACGACCTCGGCGATTTCGTGGTATTGAAGTCCATCGATTTCTTTGAGCAGAATCACCGCCCGATGTTCGGGCGTCAGCTTGGCAATGGCCGCGTCAATGCGGTCGGGCAATTCATGACGCTCCAGGGCACGCTCTGGTGACACGCCACCCTTGGGTGTGACATCGGCCGTGGGGTCGATGTCGGTGCGGGCCACAGAGTCATCAAACTCGCCCTCGGGCCGAAGCTGGCGCTTCCGGATCCAATCGATGGAGACGTTGGTGACAATGCGGTAGATCCAGGTGTAGAACGACGATTGGCCGCGGAACTTGTCGAGGGACTTCCAGGCTTTGAAGAAGCCATCCTGCGTCAAATCCCAGGCGTCCTGTTCGTTGCGGACCATCTGGAATACCATGGCATAGAGGCGGTTACGGTATTTCGTGACGAGCGCGTCGAAGGCGCGCGAGTCCCCCGCCTGCGAGCGTCGAACCAAGTCAATGTCTTCGTTCTCGGCGCCGGCGGGCGGCGGACCGCTGTTAATCACTGGCGTCTCAGACGGGGACATGAGCACGAAAATTCAAACGAATTGCCCGCCGGTGGGTCGGGCCGGGGGCGGCGGAGAAAATGGAAGGACCGAGAGGATGGAAGATGGCAGGGAATCGGCACGCTGGCGAAGCCGGATGAAACGCGCGGAGCGGGCCGCCGCCGGTCGAGCCCGAGGCCGCCGCCCCCTATCCGCCGTCCTCTCGGTTCATTTCTCTGCGCAGCGCATCCCGGCGCTGGCCCATGCACTCGATGAGGCCAGAGCGGACGGAGAAGACGCGCTGCTGGAGGGCCAGCGCGTCCGGCGGGGGCACCTCGCCGGCCTCACGCAGGGCGACGAGCGCATCCAGGGCGTCCGTGAGGGCCTTGAGGGCGCGCTTGAGATAGGCGATCTCCATGCCCAGTTCCGCGCGGGCCTCGGCGCCGGGCGGATCGGTGAGCACCGCGCCGATCTTCACGGAGCAAAGGTTCACCCCGTGGAGGAAGCGCGCCATCAGCGTCTCGACCGCCGGGGGCCGGCGCTGGCGCGGGTCCACCACGCGGCGCGCCTCCGCGGCCAGCACGCACGCCTCCTTCCACAGCGGATGCTCGTAAAAGAAAAGCGCGGACACCTCGTTTTCGTCGTCGGGGAGGGCATCGTCCTCCAAATCCTCAGCCGACGTGGGCGGGATCCCGTCGGCCTCGCCAAAGTCCTCGTCGGATTGATTGCTGGCATCGGCGAGGTGCGTCCAGCCCATCTCGCGAGCAATGAGGCGGTCGCGATCAGGGTGATCGGCGTAGCGCTCGACCAAACCGAGGTATTGCTCGGTGCGGCGGTCCTGCCGGCGGAGGAATCGCTCCCAATCGTGCTCGTCCCACGGTCGCTCGGGGCCGGGGAGGTCTTCGTCGCCGCGCATGGGGGGACGGAAGGTAAAAAGCGGGAGGTGAAAAGGAGAAGTAGCGGGGAGACGAGAGAAGGGCCGAGAGGAACCGAGAGGATGGAGGATGGCGGATGGCAGGGAACGGATGAGCGACGGAGGCGGAAAGGTGGCGAGGCCCCACACATCCTTCACGGTTCCATCGATCAGACGCCCCCTGCCATCTTCCATCCTCCATCCTCTCCGTCCTTCTGCCCCGCCATTACTTGTCGTCGCAATTGCCCGCAGGCGGCCTCGATGTCATGGCCCTTCTCGCGGCGCAGGGTAGCATCCACGCCGCCGTCGCGCAGGCGCTGGAGGAAGCGCTCCTGGCGCTCCACCGGCGGGCGCTGCCACTCGAGGCCGGCCACGGTGTTGTAGGGAATGAGATTCACCTTGGCGCGCAGGGGACGGGCGTGGCGGGTGAGCGCGAAGGCTTGGGCATCGGTGTCGTTCAGGCCATCAATGAGGATGAATTCGAAGGTCAGGCGCTGGCTCTTGCGCGTGGTCCAATGGCGGCAGGCTTCCATGAGGGCCTGGACGTTCCAGCGCCGGTTCACGGGCATGATCTGCGCGCGCACCTCATCCGTGGCACCGTGGAGCGAGACGGCCAGGCGCACCTGGAGCGGCTGGTCGGCAAGGTCCACGATGCGCGGCACGAGGCCGGAGGTGGAGATCGTCATGTGGCGCGCGCCGATGCCCACCCCCAGCTCGGCGTCGTTGAGGATGGCGAGGGCGCGCACGAGGTTTTGGTAGTTGGCCAGCGGCTCGCCCATGCCCATGAAGACGAGGTTGTCCACGCGCTCGCCGCTCATGGCTTGGGCCTGAAGCACTTGGCCGACGATCTCGCCGGGCGAAAGGTTGCGCGAAAAGCCGTCGAGCCCGCTCGCGCAGAACCTGCAGCCGTAGGCGCAGCCGACCTGGGTGGAAACGCACAGCGTGCGGCGGTCCGAGCGCTCGCCGTAGAGCGCGGGCGAGGCCGGGATGAGCACGCTCTCGATGAGCTGGCCGTCGCGCAGGCGGAAGAGGAGCTTCTGCGTGGTGTCGAGGGAGCCGAGCTTCCGCAGCGGCTCGGGGGCAGAGGCATCAAGGGTCTCAGCCAAGCGCCCGCGCAGGGCCGCGGGCAGGTCGGTCATCCGATTCCAATCGTCCACGCCACGGCGGAAGCGCCAGCGGAGCACTTGGTCGGCCCGCCACGCCGGCTCGCCCAGGGCGGCAAGGCGCGCGCGCAGTTCCTCGCGCCCGAGGCCGAGCAGAAGCTCGCGCAGAGGCGCGGCTTCTGGCGGGGTGGCGAGCGAGTCAGGCACGGAAAGGCGGGAAGATAGCGGGACAGAGAGATTTCGCATCGCCCGATGCTTGGCATCGCTTCTGGAATTCCTTCGCGCCTTCGTGTTGCCACCTCCGCGCTTCCTCCAAGAATCGGCCTCCGCCGCCGGCTTGGTGATGGCTTCGGGCACGCGAGTGATGAAAAAAGGCCCGCGAGTGCTCTCCCGCCTCACCCGAGTGATGAGAATGATCACGCCAGTGATCAGACGGCCCACCCGAGCGCCCCGCTCAAGCCTTCGAGTGATCTAGCCAAGCACTCGAGTGATGAATTTCATCACTCGGGTGATCGTGCCGATCACTCGCGTGACCATTTCCATCACTCGGGTGCTGCTACCAATCACTCGAGTGACCCTGCCAAGCCTGCGAGCGACCTCGCGAGACCTGCCTGAGTGGCCCCCCTTCTGGGTAGTCACCCGGTCTGCTCCGCTCGCTTACCGGTCCTCGAGGCGTCCCAGGACCAGGCAGGCGTTGATGCCGCCGAAGCCGAAGGAGTTGCTCAGCACGTAGCGCGGGGACAGCTCGCGCCCGACGTTGGGCACGTGGTCGAGGTCGCACTCGGGATCGGGCGTTTCCAGGTGCAGCGTGGGCGGGATCCAACCGCGGGAGATGGCCAGGGCGCAGGCGGCGGCCTCCATGGCGCCGGTCGCGCCGAGGGCGTGGGCGGTGTAGCCCTTGGTGCCGCTCACGGGGATTTCATATGCGCGGGCTCCCAGGGCGGTCTTGATCGCGCGCACCTCGGTGGCATCGTTCGCCTTCGTGGAGGAGGCGTGGGCGTTCACGTAGTCGATCTGCTCCGGGCGCACGCCGGCGTCGTCCAGCGCCTCCCGCATGCAGGCCACGGCCGACTCGCCGGTGGGCAGCGGATTGGTCATGTGGTGGGCATCGTTATTGATGCCGTAGCCGAGGATCTCGGCGTAGATGCACGCGCCGCGGGCCTTGGCGTGCTCGTATTCCTCCACCACAAAGGAAGCGGCCCCCTCCCCCATCACGAAGCCCATGCGCGTCGAGTCGAAGGAACGGCAGGCGCGCCCGATGGGGTCCTCGCTCCACTCGCTCATCGAGCGGATCAGGGCGAAGGCCCCGAAGGTCAGCGGCGAGAGCGGCGCCTCGGCCGCGCCGACGACGAGCGCATCCGCCCGGTTCTCGCGGATGAAGCGCAGCGCGTCGCCCAGCGCCACGGCGCCCGAGGCGCACGAGTTGGAATTCGTGGTGCCCGGCCCGCGCAGGCCGAACTCGATGGCGATGTTCGCGTGGGCCGAGCCGCCGAAAACCTGGAGCGCGATGCCGGGGGTCACGGCCTTGGGGCCGCCCTGCAGAAAGAGGGCGTGCTGCGTCTCGGCCACACAGATGCCGCCCAGCGCGGTGCCGAAGCTCACGCCCACGCGTGGATTGGGCCGCTCGTGCGTCCATTCTTCTTCCAGGCCGGCGTCGCGCACGGCCATGCGCGCGGAGGCCACCGCCAGCTGCGCGTAGCGGTCCATGCGCTTGAGGCGCTTGGGCGCGATCCAGTCGCCGGGCTGAAAGTTGGGCAGCGCACCGGCTGCATGGACGCCGAACATCTCCGGGTCCACGAACGTGAGGCGCGAGATCCCGGATTTCTCCGCGCGCAGGCCGCGCCAGAAGTCCTCCACGCCCGCGCCGATTGCCGTGATGGGCCCGAGGCCCGTGATGACCGCGCGGCGGCGGCTCATACGGTGGCCGCCCCCTGGTTGAGAGCGGTCTCGCCCCGGGCCGCGCGTTCCTCGACGTGCGCCTTCATGTGGCGCAGCGTCTTGTTGGCGATGTTATCGATAAAGAAGCCGCCGATGATTCGGTCGGCCAGCGGCGCGAAGAGCGGCCAGCGGAAGCGCAAGTCGTGGAGGATCTCCACGTGCACGCCGTCCGGCTTTTCGTCAAAGGTCCACACCACATGCATCCCCTTGGTAAAGGCGCGCAGGTGGGTGAAGCGCACCTCGGTCTTCTCGCGGTCGATGATCTGCTCGCTCACCCAGGAGATCGGGATGCCGTCGCGCACCGCCGCCATTTTCACCACGTTTCGCACCGGGCCGCGCTCCAGGTAATGGATGTAACGATAGTGAGGGAGAATGGCCGGCCAGCCGGAAAGATCGGCCGCCGTCTCAAAAACCAGTCCGCGCGGCGCGCGCATGACGATTTGGGTAGCAGTATGCATGTCGTCAGAAATCGCAGGGTAGCTCCTCGCCGCGCTTGCGCCCGCATCGGGCGCAGACCTGAGCGGCGGGCGGGGCACCTTGCGCTCGTCCGGCAGGCGACCCAAGGGCGGAGGGTGCCCCGTGTCGTGTATGACACAAGCCTGCCTCGGCCGGTGCGCGGAATGTGCTACAATCATTGTGACATCAGGAACGCCTCTCTTCCGGCAACGGCGGGGAGTCTGCCAACCGAGCTTGAGAGAGCCACGGTGGCGGGAGCGGAAGCCGAAACCTTTCCTCCGATGCGCGAAGCCCCGCCGATCTTGCGGGGTTTTGAACCCGTTCTCTCGCGGAACGGACGCCGCCCCTGATGCATTTGGGAGCGGCGTCTTAACTTTTCCGCTCCCTGGTGCCGAAACCACCGAACGAAACTCGCAGAACACTGTCTAACCCCACCTCAGCACCATGAGCCAAACCAATACCCAAACCCCCGCGGCGCCGCAGACTCCGAAGGCCGTGCCGACGCTTTCTATCCGCACCAAGGCCGACAACCCGGACCATCACCTTTGGAACAACCACGGAATCTGGTTCGTGCACTACACGATCCATCCCGATGGCCTGACCAAGGAGCGCGTCCGCAAGTCGCTCGGAACCCGCTCGCTTGAGGAGGCCCGCCGCCTGCGCGATCGCCTCTTCGAGAAGCTCTCCAAGGGCCTCTGGCCCGAGGGCGCCGCGGCCTGACCGCCTCGGCTTCCAACCACCTCTGACTTCTTTCCCGGCGCGGGACGAGCAATCGTCCCGCGCCGGCTTTTTTTGGCTCCGAAACGCCTAGCGCGTCCGCGGAGTTGCGACTGGGGCGGAAAGCGACTGGATTGCTGGCCGCCCATGGCTTTCCCTCGCTGGCTGCCGCCGAGCCATCCACTTTCGCTCGACGGCGTGAACCACCTCGCTTGGCTCCGCGCTTGGCTGGCGGCCTTTTGCCTTCTCGCGCTTCCCGCTTGCGCGCTGAATCCCCTCGCGGGCTTGCCCGCGGATCGCTCGGTCCAGCCGGTCGGGCGCGTTTCGCGGCCGGCATTGACCCGCGCCCTCGCCGCGGCGGCGGCGCAATACCCCGCCGTGCTCCGGGGCGATGCAGGCGAGGCTCGCCTCGCCTACGCGGATGCCGTGGGAGCCGTGGTGCGCGAGCTGGCCCGCGCCCGCGCGCCGCGCGAGTGGGACCGCGGCTGGAATCTGCCCGGCTATACCCTGCGCGTGCCCGATGTGCCCGCTGCCCAGCCGGGCGCGCCGCCGATCCGGCTGGACGAGTGGACCGCCATCGAGCCCCTGCCCGTCCGTGGCCGCAGGGCCGAGCCGCGCGCGGGCGTGTCGCTCGCCGGGGTGGGCGTGCCGGTGCTGCTTTATCGCGCGTGGTCGGATGACCCGCGCACCTGGCGGCAAGGCACCTCGCCGAACGGGGCCTTTCGCCCTGCTACCGCCGTGCTGGAACTCGGGCCCGTGCCGCCCCCCGGCGGCGGGCCGCGCGTGGCGACGCTGCGCTTCCATTCGACGCGCGACGTGCAGGAAACCACGGTATCTGGTCGCCGGCTGCCGCTCGCTTGGGACTTCGCCACGCCGGTCGAACGCCAGCTCACGCGCGGCGTTTTCGGGAACATCGCGCTGCTGGGCCTGTTCCGACCGGAAAACAACCTGCGCTACGCCGGCTTGTTCCTCGCCGACTCGTGGGATCCAACGAAGATCCCGGTGGTCTTCGTCCATGGCCTCTACTCCGACCCGCGCATCTGGGACGCGGCGATGACGGCCGTGCTCACTGACCCGGTGCTGCGCAAAAAATACCAGCTCTGGTTCTTCGTGTATCCCACCGGCTTGCCCGTGCCGGCCTCCGCGGCTCGGCTGCGCCGCTCGCTGGAAAACGCGCGCAACGTGCTCGACCCGCGCCTGGCCGGCGGGATGCGCCGCACCGTTCTCGTGGGCCACTCGATGGGCGGCCTCCTCACGCGCCTGCAGGTGATCGACTCGGGCGACGACCTTTGGCGCGCCTATTTCCGAAAGCCGCCGGGCGAGTTGCGCGGCATCACGGCGCAAACGCGCGAGACGCTGATCCGCGCCCTTCAGTTCCCGCGCGTGCCGTGGGTGGAACGATCCATTTTCATCTGCACGCCGCACCGCGGCTCGTCCTACGCGGACCTCGGCATCGTGCGCTTGCTCACGCAGATCATCAAGGTGCCCGTCTCGCTGGCCAAGACGGCCACGCAAATCCTCACCCTCGACTTCGACGCGGTGAACCCGCAGCTCTTCCAGTTCAACACGCTCGGCGGCCAGGGCGTGGCCACGCTCTCGCCGCGCCACCCGTTCTTCCCGGCCCTCGCGCGCCGGCCGATCTTCGGGCCGTATCATTCGATCATCGGCGACCGCGGCCGGGGCGACACGCCGAACTCCAGCGACGGCGTGGTGCCCTATTCCTCCTCCCACCTCGACGGCGCGCGCTCGGAGAAGATCGTGCCCGCGCCGCACTCCGCGACCGAGCGGCCCGAGACGGTGGCGGAACTCCTGCGCGTGCTGCGCGAGCACGCGGCGAGTGGCCGCCCGTCGGCGCCGCGCCGCGGGCGGGAAGCTCAGACGATCAGCATGCAGTCGCCATAGGAGAAGAAGCGGTAGCGCTCGCGCACCGCCTCGCGGTAGGCGGCAAGGATAGGTTCCCGCCCGGCCAGCGCCGAGACGAGCATCAGCAGCGTGGAGCCGGGCAGGTGGAAGTTGGTGAGCAGCGCGCCGACGTGGTTCACTCGCCGCGGGGGATGCAGGAAGATGCGCGTTTCACCCGGGCCGGGCACGAGCCGGCCGTCGCCGTCGCGCGGGCCTCCTTCCAACACGCGGGCGGCCGTGGTGCCCACGGCGACGATTCGGCGTGCCTGGTGCTCGGCCTCGGCGGTTTCGGCCGGAATCTCAAATCGCTCGACGTGCATGGCGTGAGCGGTGATGTCCTCGCTCTTCACCGGCTGGAAGGTGCCGGGGCCGACGTCGAGCGTGACGAATGCGCGCGGCAGCCGCGCCATCATTTCCGGCGTGAAGTGCAGCCCGGCCGTGGGCGCGGCGACGGCACGCGCGGCGTCGGTCCGCGCATACACGGTTTGGTATCGCTCGCGATCGCTCTCTTCTGGTGCGCGGCCGAGGTAAGGCGGGATTGGCATCTGGCCGACCTTCTCCAGGTCCGGCGGTTCGTTCCACTCGATCACGCGCTCGCCGGTTTCCTCGCGCAGCTCCACCACGCGGCCGGTGATTCCCGCGAGCCGCAGTTCGCGACCCAAGCGCGCGCGCCTTCCAGGCTTCACCCAGCAAACCCAGCGCGTGGGCGTCGGCTGCTCCAGCACCAGCAACTCCACGCGGGGCTCGTCGGTGACGACGCGCGCCGGTCGCACGCGCGCGTTGTTGAATACGCAGAGGTCTCTCGGCCGGAGGAACTCCTCGAACTCCGCAAAGCGTCGGTGCTCAATCCGACCTTCCGCGCGCCGCAGCACCATCATGCGTGCCCCGTCGCGTCGGGGCGCCGGATGGCGGGCGATGAGTTCCTGCGGGAGATGGAACTGGTAGTCGGAGAGGCGCAGGCTCATGCGGGGGAGATGGGCCGAGAAGATGGAGGATGGCAGGGGACCGGTGAGAGAAGAGGCCGCCGGCAATGCGAGAGACCGCGGTATCGAATCGGCAGGAGGCCACCATTCATTGAATCGCCTGTGGCCGCGACCTGCTCTCCGGCTCGCTGCCATCCTCCATCTTCCATCCTCTCGGCCTGTCCCCCTTCCTCCCCGCGATCACGAGCCACGCCAGCGGAGGCAGCAAGATGAGCCCTCGCTGCCAGTCCGGCTGCCGCCACGGCAGGGCTTGCTCCCAAAGCAAGAAGTAGCCGAAGACGCTCGCCGCGAAGACGAACCAAACCCGCGCCCGGCCGCCGCGCCATGCTGCCAGCGGGAGCATCCACGTCACATACCACGGGTGCAGCGCCGGGGAGAGCAGCAGCGCCGCGCCGAGCACCCAGAGCGCGCCGCGCCGCCAATCCCGGGCGAAGGCGAGGCACAGCGCCAGGCACGCCGTGGCCATCAGGAGCTGATACACATCGTTGCGCTGGAGCGGGTTCGACCACACGAACCGCTCGGTCAGCCACCACAGCGCGTCGTTCGTGCGCGCGACCTCCCCGAAGGCGCGCAATCCGGCGAACAAGTCGGTGTGCGGCCAGCCGTAGAGAGGCGCCAGGAGCAACCAAGGCACGAGAACCAGCGAAGAAGTCGCCCAAGCGCGCCAGCCGCCCGCCCGCGGCCAGCCAAGGGCGAAGGCCCATAGCGGCGCGAGCACGATCGGAATGAGCTTGAAGGCGACCGCGAAGCCGAGGAGGAGGGCGGAAGAGCCGAGAGGATGGCGGATGGCGGATGGCAGCGGCCAGCCCGGGGAAGGTTACTACGCCAAGGCGGGGGATTGCGGCGAAGCGCCGGAGAAAGCAGAAGCGTCCGACTTCGCCAGCTTCGGCTGAGAATTCTGTTCCCGGCCGCTGCCATCTTCCATCCTCCATCCTCTCGGTCTTTCCGTCGCCCGGTCCAGCAGGCACAGCGCGGCGGCCATGGGCAGGACCATCAGCGAATCGTAGTGCGCGCCGCCCGCAAAAGCATACGCGGCCAGTGGATTCCACGCGTGCCAGACGGCCCGGCGGCGGCCCAGCCAGCGCGCGAGCACGGCGGCCGTGGCGAGGTCGGCCGCGCCGAAGACGGCCTTCCACAGCCACGGACCCGCGCCGGTGGCGGCCAGCGCGCGGAAGACGAGCTGCGCGGCCGGCGGGTAAGCGGTCGGATATTGCCGGTGGTCGATGCCGGACCATTCCGCGTCGCGCAGCGCGGCCAGTTCCGGCGCATTGGGCGGCAGCGCGTAGGGTGAGAATCCGGCCAGCTGCACGCGTCCCTCCCAGCGGTAACGCCGGAGGTCATCGCCCGGCTCCGCGCCGACGAGCATCACCAAGCGCAGGAGAATCGCCACGATCCAAAAAGCCCGCGCACCACCGCCGAAGGTGCGCGCGGCCCACCAAGCCGCCGCGCCCGCCGCGAGACCGGCCGCCACGAAGCGGGGCGGCGTTTCCGGCTGGGCCACGTCGCTCGTGACCGCCATGAGCGCGGCCAGCGCGAGCAGCAGGGCTGGCGGGCCGAGCGCGCGCAGCCCAGAGATCATGCGGCTCCCGCCGACGCTCCAAGCAGTGGGGTCACTTCGGCGGGGGCGGGAGATTGCTCAGGTCAAGCAGTGGCGTGGAGGCAGGCGAGGCGGCCGGCGAGGCGGTCGGGGCGCCGGTTGGTGGGCGGCTGGCGGCGTCCGGCAGCGGCTCGGCAGGCGCCGTGAGCGGGGAGCGCTTTTGTTGGCGCTCCTGCGCCGCGATGGCATCCGCGTCAGGCGCGGCCACGCTCCCCTCGCCGCGGCGCGTGGCGTCCTGGCGCGGTAGAAAGGGACGATAAAGCGCAGCCAGTTCCTTCTCGTAGCACCACTGCTGGAGGTAGAAGTCGCGCAATTGCTCCGCAAGCCTGGCGGCGGGCTCCTGCCGGATGGCGCGCTGCAGCCAGTTCGCTGCGGCCGTCATGTTGCCGCGCGCCGCCTCGCGCGCGAGGCCGACGAGCAGCCACTCAACCGCCGGCGGACTCTCGGCGGTGCGGCGAGCCAGCTCGGCATCGATCTCCGCGCCGCGGCCCAGGGCGATGAGAATGAGGGCGCGCCTGAACTGCATCAGGTCTTCGTCCGCCTGCTCGTGGATGCGGGCGATGGCGAGGTCGAGCTTCTCGAGCGCGGCCTCGTTGCGGCCGACGCGCCGCAGAAATTCAGACCAGCGGAAAAGATATCGCCATGAGTAAGGTTCGGCCCGCACGGCTTGGCTGAGAGACTCCTCGGCGCGCTTGCGCTGATTGGAGCGCATGGAAAGCGAGGAACGCAGGTCGTAATAGGGAGCAGCCGGCTCGCCAGCGTTGATGCCGAGCGAGAGGTAATGGTCGGCCTTCGAGAGGTTGCCGCGCTGCACCTCCAGCAGGGCAAGCGCGAGAAAAGTGCCGGACAATCCCGGCACTTCTTTCTGGAGCTGGAGCAAGGCCGCCTCGGACCGCGGGAGGTCATTCGCCGTCATGGCTTGGAGGGCGGCATCGACGCGCGCGACCTCGGACGGCTCGGCCAAGCGGGCCGGGACCGCAGGAGATGCGTTGTCCCGCGCGGCGGCGGATGGACCAGCCGGGCTCGTCGTCCCGATACCCGGGGCCGGGGAAGTGGCGCGACCGAGGAAAAACGCTCCCACGCTGAGCAGAAGCGCCAAGGCGATCACGCCGATGAGCGCGCGTTGCTCGCGCGGAAGCCGGCGCCAAAGCTGGCCCGTGCTCGGGATGGGCGCGGCCGGCGTCTCCTTGCTTTTGAGATGCACGCCGCGCTCGGCGTCCTGGCGCGCCTCTTCCAATTCGCTGGCGGGAGTTTCCTCGGCCGGCATCTTGGCGACCGGCGGCTCGTCCGCCGCCGGCGGTTTTGACGGCTCCATCGGCTGCTCGGTCGCGGGAGGCAAGGCTTCCCCCGCGGGCGCGTTGGCGGCGCGACGGAAGCGCTTTTCCTCGCGTGCGATCAGCGTGCGCTCGGTCGTGGGA
>CALMOL010000114.1 GCA_937871685.1 uncultured Verrucomicrobiota bacterium | reverse complement strand
GAGGAGGGCGCGGGGGGCGGCTTGCCAGTAGGCGCCATTGCGCGATACGCGCCCGCCGAAGGAAGTGAGCAGCGGCGGCAGCGCGGGGCGCGGAATGGTGGCGACGACGGGATCGGGCGACGGATTCACGAGCACGACGGTGAGCGTTTGATTCGCCTCGTGACTCTGGGCAGCAGCTGGCGCGGGGATCACGTTCCTTAACGCAACGACCGAAGGCCCAACGGGTTCACGTTCACCGCGGAGGCGCGCTGGCTAGGGGAAGGTCCATCGCCGGCGCGGCGGGGACATGGCGGCGGCAGTGTTCCAGGTAGGCGCCCTCGTGGCTCACGAGCAGCTCGACCACGCTCGCCCACAGCCAGGAAGGCGCGTCCAGCGTCTTGCTCCGGTTGCGGATCAGCTCCGCCTGCCACCCGCGCCGCTCCTCGTCCCTCATCTGCCGGGCGTGCGCCTTGCCGACGACCTTGGCCAGGAGCTTCGCCACCTTCATGGCCTCGTCCTCCTCCAGCTTCTCGATCTCGAACTTGAGGTCCTGCGGAAGGAGCTCCCGGAGGAAAACGGAGCGGCCCGGCAGCTTGCCCGCCAGCATCCGCTCGCCCAGCGCGGGAGAAAGGTGGCGCGCGCCCGCGACCACCCGCTCGGCGTTATCCGCGGGCATCTGGGCATCGGCGGCGCGGGGCGCCACCGCCTGGGCGGCCTCCTTCACGTCCATCAGGCAAACTTCCCCGCGCTTGTCGCCGATGGCGAGCAGGACCGCGTAGCGCAGCCGGCCCAGCGAACTGCACCCTTTCATCCAATAGGCCGCGTCCAGCACCTCCACCTCGGCGTCGTCATCGCGCGAGCGCAGCGACGTCACCAGGCGGCGCACGCTCTCCTGGCCGAAGAAGCGCTTGTTCTCGCTCTTTTACTCCTCGGACAGGGGCCCAGAAGCGCTCCCCGAGCGGGATCCCGGGGGTCGTGTCCTCAATGCGTTCCCGCGCTAGGTGCCGCCACTTGCGGCGGAGCGCGTCGCGCATGGCGATCTTGACCACCTCGGGCCGGGCGACCTCGCCCTTGGCGCCGGCCTGCACGTCCTCGAAGGCCTGCTCGTAGCCCTCGACCATCTGCTCGAGCATCCGGGCCGTGGTCACGCCGGGCAAGTCGGAGCCGCGCGCGGCGCTGGCCAGCGACAATCCCAGCCGGACCAAGTCGTGGGCCGGGTTGCCGATCACCGTCTGGTCCAGATCCCGGATCTGGATGGCGATCTCCCCCTTGGCGTTGGCGAGGGGCCCGAGGTTGCCGACGTGGCAGTCCCCGCCGATCCAGACCGAGGGTCCCGCGGGCACGGCCGAGCGCTGGCTGGAATCGAGCCATTCGTAGAACTTCTGCGTGTTGCCGCGCACGTAGGCGTGGGAGGAGCGCGCCATCTTGCGGTTGCGCTGCGCGACGAACGCGGCTTCCCGATCCGAGGCGGAAACGAACTTTTCGCGCTTGTGGCTCATGGTGCTTTGCGGTGGACCTTCGGATGCCCGGCGGGCTTCCGTCGTCCATGGCCACACGCCAAGCCATGGGATTCAACCCGTTGCTTGGTGCGCGACGGATCGCTCCGGGATTCCCCGATGATGGGGAGGGCCTCCACCCTTACGGTGCCTTCCGATTGAATCACCGCGGGGGCAGTCACGCGCACGCGGAGGAAGCGGTGCGGGGCACCGGCGGCGTCTTGCACGGTCACGGTCTTGAGGGTTCCGTCGCCGGTCTCGGTGGCGCCTGCTTGGACGACGAAGGGGACGCCGCCGGTGCTCGTGGCGAGGGTGATCCAGGTGGCGCTCGCGCCGGCGAGGGTGGGGGAGGACTCTACGGCGTAACCCAGCTCGGCGCGCTCGGCGTCGCGCGAGAAGATGACTTGGAGACGGCCGGCGGCGTTGAGGCGGGCGGCGGGATAGCCGACGGCGCTGGAGGCGTCGGCGTTCAGGCCGGTGCGAGTGAGGGGGACCGAGCCCGTGATGACGAATCGCGCTGCCGCAGTCCGCTCACCTCGGCCTCGCCGCTGGCGATCAGCTCACGCAGGTAGCCTTTCTCACCGGTGGCGGTGACGAGCAGGAAGTCTTCGGTGCGGGTGAGCGCCACGTAGCGCGGCAGGCGCTCGTCGGCGCGCGCCGAGGGCAGCGCGTCGGCGTGCATGAGGATGACGGCGCGGAATTGCAGGCCCCCGATTCGCCTTTGTCGGAATCCAAGCAATCGCGTGATCAATCCGACGATGGGTGCTTTACCTCCGGTCAAGCCGGCCTCAACCTCCAGCCCTCGTCATGATTCCGCCCTTGGACCAGAACGGGCATCTGCCGCCGGGAATTCACGAGGCGTCAGCCGGGGAAATTGGCAAGAGGTTCGGCGCTTTCCAAGGGAGCGATCTCCGGCCGCAGCTGTGGCGTCGCTTCGGTGAGTTCTTGCGGGAGGCCCGGGCCGCGGGCCTGTTCGAGGCGATTCTCCTGGACGGCAGCTTCGTCACCGCCAAGCCGGATCCGGGCGACATTGATCTCGTCGGGGTGGTCCCGGCGGATCACGATTTCAGCGCCGACTTGGCACCCCACCGCTACAACCTCATCGCGGCCCGGCGGGTGCGCCGGCGCTTTGGCTTTGATAGGGTGGTGGCCAAGAGCGGCGCCGAGTCGTTTGCGCAGGCGACCGAATTTTTCGCGCAGGTGCGGGGACAGCCCGGCCGACGAAAAGGCCTTATTCTCATCAAGCTATGATCGAAACTCCTGAGCAGCTTTATCAAGCCATCGAGCAGATGGGCCGGATGCGGCGCATCTTGGAATCGTTCCGGGACGAGGTGCTCGCGAAGAACGCGCGCAATTTCGCCCTGCTGGCCGAGGGACCACTCGAGCAAATCCGCCAATTGCAGGCGCAGATCGATGGATACGTGGAACGCATGGAGCAGGCTCCGGCGTAGGGCCGTCCAAGCCCACCCTACATTCGAAGATCGACTTCGGCAGCTGGCCGGCGCCGAGGCCGGCGTGGAGGTGGGTTTTCCGTGCCGCCACGGCGGCGCTCATCGCCGCGCTGATGGCCTTGCGGCCGGCCTTCGAGAGGGCGCGGAGTTGCGCCAGAAGGTCATCGGCGACGCGGGCCCGCAACGAGGGCTTCGATGTCTCCGGTCCATTCGTGGAGCCCGACCTTTCTTCACCCCAAGGCCCACCCGTGCCCCGAAATGCGCGGACGGCCCAGCGCGGAAGATGGCAGCCCAAGCCGCCCAAACCGCTTCATCGAGCGCCTTATTTCGTGATGTCTTCTTCTTTTCCAGGGGAGCCCCGCCGCCAGCGGAGCGTCAGGGAAAGGTTGACGACGACCCCCGGTCGGCCGTTTTCTATCGTCTGGCCCCCTGCTTCGATGCGCCCCGACTCGTTCATTTTCGCCTTAGCGTTCTTGGTTTCCGCCACCGCGGCGTCGAGGCTCATGGGCCAGGGAAGCCTCACCCCGCCCGGCGCGCCCGCGCCCACCATGAAGCGGCTGGACCAAGTCGAGCCGCGCACGCTCATCCCCGGCGGCAGCGCGCCCTTCGTCATCTCGGCGTCCGGCTCCTACTACCTCGCCGGCAACATCGCGGTCGCTGGCGGCGGCGCCATCACGGTCAACGCCAGCAATGTGACGCTGGACCTCAACGGCTTCACCATCTCCTCCAGTGCGAACCCGGCCACCGGAACCGCCGTGACCATCTCTGCCGGATTCACCAACGTGACGGTGCGCAACGGCCACATCTTCGGCTCGGGCACCATCAGCAGCACCGGTGCCTTCTCGGGCGCCGGGTTTCTCGACGGAATCGCCGCGGGTGCCGATGACCTTGGCAGCGGCGTGCGCGTGCACGATCTCACCGTCACCGGCTGCGGAGGGGACGGGATCAACCTCGGTTCCGTGATCACCGCACCCCTCGTTTCCTCCGCCGTGGTCGAGCGTTGCGCGGTCCGGCACGTCGGCAGATACGGCATCCAGGCGGCGACCGTGCGCTCTTCCTCGGTCACCGAATGCGGCAACTACGGCATCCGCGCATCCGCGGCGGTGAGCGACTGCGTCGCCCTCGTGCGCGGCATCAAAGAGGCCATCTCGTGCCGGGAAGCCATCGGTTGCACGGGCATCGCTTTGGGTAGCAACAGCTATGGCATGAAGGTCTCCGTGGCCAGCAATTGCTACGGCTACAGCGCCACCAGCGTCGGCATTTATGCTTCCGAGACGGCCACGGGCTGCTATGGCGATGGCCAGCTTGGGCTGCTCGCCGGGGTGGCCATGAATTGCACCGGCCGGGGCACGACCAACCGTGGCTTGCGCGCGGAGCAGTCCGCCACGAACTGCTACGGAACCAGCACCTCCGGCATCGGCCTTTCGACCGCCAGTGCGACCAACTGCTATGGGTCCAGCGACTCGGACATCGGGCTGCGGGCGTCCAACGCGACCAACTGCCAAGGCGTCAGCAACTCGGGAATCGGGCTTTACGCGGACTTCACGGCAACCAGCTGCCAAGGCCAGACTACTTCCGGGCCCTACGGCCTGCAGGTGCCGGGCATCGCGAACACCTGCACGGGAGGCCACTCCAACGGCGGGGTCGCGCTCAAGGCGACCATCGGCAATAGCTGCGCGACCTTTGGCGGAAGCGCGGACATCACCTACAAATATAACAGCCCCTGAAGACCTCGCGCGGCGGGCACTCGCCTGCGGCCGGCCGCTCCGTGCGTGGCCAATAGGTCCGCCTGCGCTCCGAGCCATGGGTCATCCTCGATGTGCGCGGGCGCCGCTTCTGGAAGTGGCCGATGCGTGCAGCGCGTGCCATCGCTCATCCTGGGCACCCCGCTCTCAAACTGCAAAAACGCGGCCGATTAGGACCAGGCAATCGTGCCTTCTCCCAAGTCCGCCCGCTTAGCGCGCGCCGGGGAACAAATTCAGCGCCGGCTGGGGCCACACGCCGAGGAAGAGGATCAGGGCGGCCAGCGCGACGACCACGGCGCGGGTGGGGCCGGAGAGGGGGATGGCCGTTTCCTGGCCGGGCACGGGCGGCTGGAAATACATCGCGCGCACCACCTTGAGGTAATAGTAGAACCCGCACGCCACGGCCACGGTGCCGACGGCCACGAGCAGCCATTGGCCGCGCGCCACGGCGCCGGCGAAGACGAAGAACTTGCCGAAGAACCCCACGGTGAAGGGCACGCCGGCCAGCGAGGCCATTCCCACCAGCAGGCCGAAGGCGAGGGCGGGGGAGCGCTTGGCCAAGCCGTTGAAGTGGATGATCTCGTCGCCGGGGAGGTGGTTGCCGGCGGCCACCATCACCGCGAAGGCGAGGATGGTCATGAGCAGGTAGCCGCCGAGGTAGAAGGCGACGGTGGCGCCCATCGGGATCGGGGGCGGGGTGCCGCCCGCGGAGGGCAGCACGCTCGTCACGGCGACGAGCAGGTAGCCAGCGTGGGCGATGGAGGAGTAGGCCAGGAGGCGCTTGAGATTGGTCTGCGGGAGGGCGGCCAGATTGCCGTAAACGAGCGTGGCCACGGTGACGCCGACGAGCACGAGGCCGGCCTTGGGGACGACGGAGGGGACGCTCAGGAACACGTCGAGGACGCGCATCAGCACGATGAAGCCGGCGGCCTTCGAGCCGACGGAAAGGAAGGCGGTGATCGGCGTGGGCGCGCCCTGATACACGTCTGGCACCCAAAGCTGGAAGGGCGCGGCGGCGATCTTGAAGCCGAGGCCGACGAGCACCAGCACGAAGGCGAAGAACACCGCGCCGCCGCTCTCGGGCGGCAGGGCGGCGAGCGCGGGGCCGATCTGGTCGAGCGCCGTGTGGCCGGAGAGGCCGTAGGTCCACACCAGGCCATACACGAGGAAGCCGGTGGAAAGAGCGCCGAGAATCAGATACTTCACCCCGGCCTCCAAGGACGCGGAATTGCGCCGCATGTAGGCGACGAGCACGTAGAAGGAAACGGTCACCAGCTCCAGCGACACGAAGATCATCGTGAGGTCCTTCGCCGAGGCCATCCACATCAGGCCGGCGCAGGTGAACACGGGGAGCGTCAGGAACTCACCCAAACCCGCGCCCGGCCGCGCTCCGGCGATGTAGCGCTGCACGACGGGCAGGTAGTCGAGCGCCATCAGCAGCACGAGGATCGTGGTGACGAGGGCGAAGCGCTTGAAGAACATCGCCGCGCCGTCGGTGGCGTAGAACCGCCGCCAATTGTCGCCGGGCGCCGCCGTGCCGGGGTCCACGAAGAACGTGAGGACGAGGACCGCCGCGAGGCCGGCGATGGCGACCCACGCGAAGGTGCGCTTCTCGACCGTCTCGGCGAAGGCCTCGGCGAGGATCAGGCCGAGGCCAAGGAGGATGACGGCGGTCTCTAAATAGAGAGGGTTCATGCAGGAAGGGTCCAAGCTTCAAGCCTCAAGCTTCAAGGAAGGACGGAAAGGGAGAAGCGAGGCCAAGGAAGAAAAGCGCGGGACGGGTCGCCTTGAGATTTTACGGGGTTTCGGGCCTTCCTTGAAACTTGAGGCTTGAAGCTTGGATCTTTTCATCTGCCCGCCTGGGCAGCCGGGGTGGGTTGCACGCCGAGGCCCGGCTTGATCACGTCGAGGAGCAGGCGCGGCCAGAACCCGATCGCCATCAGCCCGACGATCAGCAGTGCGTAGGGCCAGCGCGCGGCGAGGGGGGGATCGGTTTGCTCGCGCAGGGCATCGGGCAGCACGCCCCAGAAAATGCGGCGGTAGGCGCGCAGCATGTAAACGGCGGAGATGACCACGCCCCACAGGCCGGCGATGACGCCGACCTGGAGCGGCGAGAAGATGATCCAGAGGCCGTCGCCAGCCATGCGCTTGCCGACATGGACGCCATCGACGCCGAAGGCGCCGAAGAACACGAGCAGCTCGGAAACGAAATTGGCGAAGCCCGGCAGGCCGATGGAGGCGAACATCGCGAACCCGAAGCACACCGAGAGAAAGGGCATCCGCTGGGCGAGGCCGCCGAGCTCGTCGAGCCGCGTGGTGCCGGTGCGGTCGCGCACCTCGCCCATGATGGCGAAGAGCGCCGCGACCGAGAGGCCGTGCGCGAACAGGAGCAGGGCGGTGCCGCTCTGGCCGATGGGCGAGAGGCTCGCCAGGCCGAGGAACGCGTAGCCCATGTGCATCACGCTGGAGTAGCCGAGCAGCGAGTCGAGCGAGCGCTGGGCGATCGCGGCGAGGCCGACCCACAGGAGGTTCCCGATGAGCAGGACGACGAGGATGCCCGTGGCTTCCCGCGCGCCCTCGGGGAGGAGGGGATACGCCACGCGCAGGAGGCCGAAGAGACCGAACTTTTTGAGCACGCCGGCGTGGAGCATCGCGGCCGGGGTGGGCGCGGCGGCGTAGCCCTGCGGCGCCCAGGTGTGGAACGGGAAGAGCGAGATCAGCACGCCGAAGCCAGCAAGGAGGACGAGGAAGATTTCCTTTTGCGGCGCGCCTTCGAGCGCCCCGCGCTCGGCGAACTGGTAGAGCTTGAGCAGGTCGAAGGTGCGCACCTCGGCCGGGAACGACAGGTAGAGCCAGAGCAGTCCGATCAGCAGGATGAAGGAGCCGAGCGCCAGGTAGATGGTGATCTTCCACGCCGCCGCGACGCGCTCGCCGTGGCCCCAGATGCCGATGAGCAAAAAGGTCGGGATCAACGCCAGCTCGTGGAAGGCGTAGAAGAAGAAGAGGTCGAGCGAGACGAACGCGCCGACGCAGCCCGCGGTGATGAAGAGGAGGCAGGCGAAATACGCGCCGTCCTCCTCGCGCTCGGCCGGAGCCACCTGCACGGCGCAGAGCGAGACCAGGCCCGCGAGCACCACCATCATCAGGCCGAGGCCGTCCACGCCGACCTTGAGGCCGAGGCCGATGGAGGGCACCACGGGCAGGTCGGCGACATACTGGAATTGCGCCGCCGACGGGGCCGAGAGCGGGTCGGCGAGGCGAGGGTTGTAGCCGAGGAGGAGGACCAGCCCGAGGCCGAGCGTGGCCAGCGACGCGAGGAGCGACACTTTCCGCGGCGCGACGCCCAGCAGCGCGAGCACCGCGCCGAGCAGCGGCAGGAGGATGAGAAGATAAAGCGCCATTTCGCGGAAGGGTTGTCAGCGGAGCGCCACCCACAGCAACAGCACCGCGCCGAGGGCGAAGACCATGGCGTAGGACTGGGCGGAGCCGACCTGGAAGAAGCGCAGCACGAAGCCCGCGCCGAAGGTGAGCGCGCTGGCGCCGCGGACCAGGAGGCCGTCGATGAGGTAGCGGTCGAGGAAGCCGGCGATCCGCGCGGCCAAGTCCTGCGTGACGCGCACGAGGCCGGCGTAGATCTCATCGAAGTAGAATTTCCGCGCCAGCAGGCTGATTCGGATGGGGTCGTGCTCGCGGCGCGCGTAGATCCACAGGCCATTTCCGACGCCGAGCAGGAAGGCCAGCGCGGCGAGCATCGGCACCGGGATCGCGCCGGCTTCGTGGTGGCCGGCGTCGAGCTGGAAGGCCGAGGTGATGAAGGGGAACCCAAAGATCACCGAGGGCACCGCGAGGATCACGAGCGGCAGCCACATCACCAGCGGCGACTCGTGCGCGGTCTTCGCTTTTTCCGAGCGCGGCTTGCCGAAGAACACCGCGAGGAACAGGCGCGTCATGTAGAACGCGGTAAGGAACGCGGTGATCAGGCCGAGGACAAAGATCGGGATGCTCTTGCCGGCCGCGGCGTAGAGGATGGCGTCCTTCGAGTAGAACCCGGAGGTGAGGTAGGGCAGGCCGGCGAGCGCGAGCGCGCCCACGAGGAACGTGAAGAAGGTGATGACCTGCTTGTTCTTCAGCCCGCCCATCTGCCAGATGTCCTGCTCGTGGTGCATCCCGTGGATGATCGAGCCGGCCGCGAGGAAGAGCAGCGCCTTAAAGAACGCGTGGGTGAACAGGTGAAACATCGCCGCGCCCGACGCCGCCAAGCCGACGGCCGACACCATGTAGCCAAGCTGCGAAAGGGTGGAGTAGGCGAGCACGCGCTTGATGTCGTCCTGCTGCACGGCCATGAGCGCGGCGACGAAGGCGGTGATGATGCCGACCCAGGCGATCACGGTCATCGCGGACGGCGCGAAGGGCAGGAGGAACGAGACGCGCACCAGCATGTAAACGCCGGCCGCCACCATCGTCGCCGCGTGGATGAGGGCGGAAACGGGCGTCGGGCCCTCCATGGCGTCGGGCAGCCAAGTGTGAAGCGGCATCTGGGCGGACTTGCCGACAGCGCCGCAGAAAATGCCGAGGACGGCGAGCGTGAGGAAAGAGGTGAGGCGTTTCGAGAGCGTCGCGGCCTGGACGGGATCGGTGAGGCGCATGGCGTCCACGCCGCCGATCAGCCGTTCGATTCCGCCGGGCAGATCCGCGAAGACCACCGTGCCGAACATTCCCCAGATGAGGAGGATGCCGAACATGAAGCCGAAGTCGCCGATCCGGTTCATGAGGAAGGCCTTCTTGCTGGCCTCGGCCGCCGACGGCCGCTCGAACCAGTGGCCGATGAGCAGGTAGGACGACGCGCCCACCAGCTCCCAGAAGATGAACATCATCACGAAGTTGTCGGCCAGCACGATGCCGAGCATCGAGAACATGAAGAGCGACAGGCACGCGAAGTAGCGCGCCTCGCCGCGGTCGCCGTGCATGTAGCCGAGCGAATAGACGTGGACGAGGAGGCCCACGCCGGTGACGACGAGGAGCATCGTCTTCGAGAGCGAGTCCACCGTCACGCCGAAGGGGACGGCGAGAGAGATGCCCTCCAACACGTCGAACCGCAGCCAATCCACGCTCGACCGAAGGTCCGGGCCGAGGAAGAGCGCCACGCTGGCGACGAAGGAGACGGCGACCGCCCCCACCGAGATCCAAGCCGAGAGCGCGCGCGACCCGCGCGTGACGAGCAGGATCACGCCCGCGGCGACGAGCGGGGCGAGGAGGACGAGCCAGGGGAGCATCGAAAGGAAAGAGCTGAGAGCCTCAAGCTTCAGGCTTCAAGGAAGGCAGAAAGAGAGGAAAGGCCGAAAGTTTGCGAAAAGTGGCGGGGTGGGGCGGGTTGGACTCGGGCGCGGAGCGCAATTCCTTGAAGCTTGGTGCTTGGTGCTTGAAGCCTTCGGTCAATACTGGAGCTTGTTGATCTCGTCGATCTGCGTGGTCTGGCGGGTGCGGTAGAGCGCCACGATGATCGCCAGGCCCACGGCCACCTCGGCAGCGGCCACGGTGATGATGAAGAAGACCAGCGCCTGGCCGTGGTAGTCGGGCATCCCGTCCGGCGCGACGTGGAAGCGCGAGAAGGCGACGAGCGCGAGGTTGGCCGCGTTCAGCATGATCTCCAGGCACATGTAGATCACGATGATGTTGCGGCGCACGAGCACGCCGAACAGGCCCACGGCGAAGAGGATGCCGGAGACCAGCAGGTAATCGTTCAGGGTAATCGCGGACATCCGAGGGCAGGGGAGGGAAGGCTTATTTCAACTCGCGCTTGGACAGGACCACCACGCCCACCGTGGCGACGAGCAGCAGCGTGCCGATGATCTGGAGCGGCAGGTTGTATTGGGAAAAGAGCAGCTCGCCGACGCGCTTCACGTCGTCCACCGGTCCGGGAAGGGCGGGCATCGGCAGCTTTCCGTTCGCGTTCCCGGCGAGCACGCGGATGAGCAGCGTGAGGAAGGTGAAGCCCACCACGATCCCGCCGATCAGGGGCGCGGCGGTCACGACGCGCTTTTCCTCCGCCTTGAGGTCGAGCAGCATGATGATGAACAGGAAGAGCACCATCACCGCGCCGGCATACACGAGGATCTGGATCGTGCCGATGAAGTAGGCGTCCAGCGAGACGAAGAGCGCCGCCAGCCCGATGAACGAGACCACGAGCGAGAGCGCCGAGGCGACCGGATTGCGCTTCACCACCACGAGGATCGCGAAGGCGATCATCATGAGGGAGAAGAACCAGAAAAGCGCGGGGGACATTCGCCGAAAATTAAACCACAGAGGACACAGAGATCACAGAGGGCAGATGAGGAAGGAGAAAGGTGGGGTGGGGACCGGCGCGGAGATCATCGGCAAAAGTTTTCTGGTCGGGCCTCGGTGATCTCTGTGTCCTCCGTGGTGAAATTCGGGATTACTTCTTCTCGTCCCACTTGTTGACGAGGCCGGTCTTGAGGCCGCCGATCTCGTAGAGCTTCTGCTTGTCGTGGACCATGTCCTCGCGGCGGGTGCCGACCACGAGGTAGTCCTTCTGCAGGAAGATGGCTTGCTCGGGGCAGACTTCCTCGCACATCCCGCAGTAGATGCAGCGGATCATGTCGATCTTGAACTCCTGCGGGCGCTTCTCGGTCTTGGCGAAGGTGTCGCCCGGCGGGATCTCGCCCGGCGTGATCGTGATCGCGCGCGGCGGGCAGATGAACTCGCAGAGCTGGCACGACACGCAGCGGTCCTTGCCGTGCTCGTCGGTGACGAGGGCGGGGACGCCGCGGTAGTATTCCGGCAGGTGCGAGTCCCAGCGCTCCTCGGGATACTCCATCGTGACCTTGCCCTTGCCGAAGAGGTTGTTCTTGAAGTGGCGGGCGGTGACCTTCAATCCTTCCCAGAGGGCCGGAAGATAGGTCTTCTCGGCGGCCGAGAGGTCGGGGCGGGGAACGGTGATGGCCATGGGGTTACTTCGGGAAAAAGGCGAGGAGAACCGCGACGAGGACGATGTTGGCGAGGGCGATCTCGAAGAACCACACCCAGCCCAGGCGCATGAGCTGGTCGTAGCGAAAGCGCGGCAGCGTCCAGCGCACGAACATGAAGAAGATCACCAGGAAGATCACCTTCCCGAGGAAGGTGAGGATGTTCAGGATGCCCCAGAGGGTGCCGTGGTCGCCCGTGCGCGTCTGGAGGGAGAACGCGCCGTCGTGAATAATCGGGATCGGGAGGTGCCAGCCGCCGAGAAACAGCGTGGTGATGAGCGCGCAGCCGGTGATCATGGCGGCGTATTCGCCCATGAAGAAGCAGGCGAACTTCATCGAGGAGTATTCCGTGTGGTAGCCGCCCACCAGCTCGGTCTCGGACTCCGGCAGGTCGAAGGGCGCGCGGTTCGTCTCGGCGAACACGGCCGTGGTGAAGATCACGAACGAGATCAGCATCGGGATCCACAGCAGGATCTCGCGCCAGTTGAGGCCGGAGATTTCCCAGTGCGGGGACCACTGGATGCGCAGGTCGGTGAAGGGCAGGAGGGTCCATCCGTGCCACGCCTGGTATTCGACGATCTTGCCGAGGTTCAACTCGCCCATCACGAGCAGGAGCGGCACGAGCGAGAGGCCCATCGAGAGCTCGTAGGAGATCATCTGCGCCGAGGAGCGCACGCCGCCGAGGAAGGAATACTTCGAGTTCGACGACCAGCCGGCCATCACGATTCCATAGACGCCGACCGAGGCGATGGCGAACACGAACAGGAAGCCCACGTTGATGTCGGCCACGACCATCTTGTAGCCGAAGAGCGTGGACCCAAACGGCACCGCCGCGATGGTGAGCAACGCCGGCACGACGGTCAGCGCGGGCGCGAGCCAGTAGTAGAACGGCTTCACGTGCCCCGGCGTGAGGTCCTCCTTGAGCAGGAACTTCAACCCGTCGGCCAGCGGCTGGAAAAGGCCGCCGATGGCGAGATCCTTCTTGAAGCCGAGCAGCGTGAGCGGGAGGCCGACGCGGTTCGGGCCGACGCGGTCCTGGATGAAGGCCGAGACTTTTCGCTCCGCGAGCGACGCATACGCCACGAGGCCCATCACGACCGCGAAGACGACGACCACCTTGATGATGATCGGCAGGAGAAAGAGCCAGGGCTGGATGAAGTCGGGCACGGGAGGACAGGAAGAAAATCCGAAAGCATCAAGCTTCAGGCTTCAAGCAAGGCGGAAGGGAGGAAGGAAGAAAAGGCGGGGGGATGGCGTTCGAGCAAAGAAAGCGTGAGCTTCGCTTGATTGATTTCGCTTCGGGTTTTCGGGCTTTCTTCTTTTTCGAGTTTCCTTGAGGCTTGGAGCTTGCGGCTTAAATCTTCCCCTCCAGGGGCACTCCGAGGTCGCCGATTTTTGACAGGCTCAGGCCGGCAAACGCGGGCACCTCGGCGGCCATGCGCTTGAAGACGTCCTCGATGGAATACAAGCCGTTGCCACCGCCGAGGGCGGCGAGGAGGTCGCGCAGGATTTCCCAATCGTCGGCTGCACCGGCGGGCGGTTGGACGGCACGGTTGAGGCGCTGGAGGCGACCCTTGACGTTGATCATCGAGCCGCGCTTCTCGGCGAAGCCCGCGCCCGGCAGCGCAACGTGGGCGGCCGCGGTGGTCGCGTTCGACTGAAGGTTGACCGTGACGAGCGCGCCGAGCTTCGCCAGCGCGGCGGGCTTCGCGCCGAACTCGACGGCGTCCTCGGAAAGGCAAACGAGAGCCTTGATCGCGCCGTCGTTCACCTTGCCGACGATGATCGGGACGAAGGAGCCGGGATGTTCGGCGGACACCTTCATCAGCTGCGCGCCGCGCGTGTTCGGGTTGCCGTCGTCCGACACGAGGATGCCATCGGCGTGCTGGTGCCTGCCCACGATGTCGAAGAGCGGCGCGCCGAGGAGACGGATCAGCTTGGCGGTGAGGAACAGCTCCTCGTTGGTCTGCCGCGCGGAGGCAATCACGGCGATCTCGGATGGCTTGAACTGGCGCAGAAGATTCGCCGCGGCGGCGATGGCCTTGGCAAGCGGCTGCGGCTGCGGGGTGCCCTCGGCGTCGCGGACGAGCGCGGATGTCATCCGGCGCTCGTCGTGGAGGAAGTGGAAGTTCAGGCGGCCGTAGTCGCACATCCAGCACTGGTTGACGGCCTCGTTGTCGCGCGGCGTCTGGCGATAGACCTTGCCCTCGCGGGAGCCGATCTCGGTGTTGCAGCCGGTGCCGCAGCTCGTGCAGATGGACTTGGTTTCCTTGAGGAACCACACCCGCATCTTGAAGCGGAAGTCCGTCGAGGTGAGCGCGCCCACCGGGCAGATGTCCACCGTGTTGAGCGAGTAGTTGTTCTCCAGCTTCTTGCCCGGGAAGCACGAGAGCGTGGTGTGCGATCCGCGCTCGGTGAAGCCCAGCACGTCGTCGTGCGCGATCTCCTTCGAGAAGCGGATGCAGCGCGAGCACATGATGCAGCGCTCGTCGTCCAGCGTGACGCGCGGCCCGAGCTCGACGCGCTTGGGCTTCTTGACCTTCTCCTCGATGAAGCGCGAGCCGGCGTTGCCGTAGTCGATAGAGAACTCCTGGAGGCGGCACTCGCCCGCCTGGTCGCAGATCGTGCAGTCGAGCGGGTGATTGATGAGCAGGAACTCCATCACGCCGCGCCGGCACTCGTCCACGAGGGGCGATTGCGTGCGGTAGGCCGCGCCCTCGGCCACGTCGGTCGAGCAGCAGATCTGCGGGCGGGGAATCCAGGAGATCTCCGGATAGCCGTCGGGGCCGTAGATCGGCTTGCGGTCCGGTCCCATCTTCGGGCTGCCGAACTCGATCAGGCACATCCGGCAATTGCCCGGCGCGGAAAGCTTCGGGTGATAGCAATAGTGCGGGACGAAGGAGCCGTTCTGCTTGCACGCCTCGATGGCGCGGGTGCCCTTCGGAACCTGGATCCAGCGGCCATCCACCTGCACGTTCACCATGCCCGGCGGGGCGACGACGGGCTGGACAGCAGCGGGAGCGGCAACATCTGCGGACATACGAGAAGACGGTCAACTCCCACGCAGGCGGCGCTGGAGACGGGTAGGATTCAGGGAAGAGTGGAAGACGGTCAGCACCACCACGCGCGATTCCTCGGCGCGGTAGAACACTTGGTAAGGGAAGCGGCGGACCAGAGCCCGCCGGATCTTGCCCCGGACGACCGGGTGCAGGTCCGGGTGGCGGACGATGCCGTCGGCACAGGCGCGGAAAGCACGGATGAACGCCTCGCCGAGACCGGGTTCTTGCCCTTCATACCAATTAATCGCCGATACGAGATCGACGGCGGCCGCGGCGGAAATGACAAGGGCATTAGCCATGAAATTCGCGGCGCGCCCGTTCAATCACCTCGTCGAGCGTGAAGACGTTGGCCGGGTTGGCGTCTAGCTCCGCCGAGCGGCGGTCCAGCTCGGCCGCCAGCTCCGGAGTAATCTCGGGCATGAAGCCATCCTCTGCGATGCTATCCCAGAGGTCTTCGACGAGCAGCAGGCGTTCGGCGACGGAGAGCTTCTTGAGTTCAGCAAGCTGGGCGGTCATAGCGGCAGGATAGCGCGGTTTCTCAATGCCGCTCGGCCGCGGCGGCGGCGAGGGCGGGGTTGAGGGCTTCGAGCGCGGTGCGGGCGCCGCGCGGCAGTTCGTTCTTGGCGGCGGCCCCGGCGAAGTCCTCGGGGAACTTTTGGAGGAAGGACTGCACCGGCCACGCGCAAGCCTCGCCAAAGGCGCAGATCGTCCGGCCGGCGATGTTGTCGGCCACGCTCTTGAGCGTGCGCGGGTCGGCCGCCACGCCGTAGCCGCCGGCGAGACGATCCGTGATCTTTTTCATCCAGAGCGAGCCTTCGCGGCAGGGCGTGCATTGGCCGCAGCTCTCGTGCGCGTAGAACTCGTTGATGTTGTTGAGCGCCCACACCATGTCGCGCGAGTCGTCCATCACGATCACGCCGCCCGAGCCGGCCATGGAGCCGACGGCGGCGAGCGAGTCGAAGTCGAGGACGATGTCGTCGAACTTCAGTTCCTGATCGGCCATGGAGCCGTCGGGCTGCTTGACCTTGATCTTGTAGGTGTCGTCCGCGCGCAGCACCTTGGCGGACGAGCCACCGGGGATCACGGCCTTGAACTTCCGGCCGGGCTTCGGGCCGCCGCAAAGGTCATTGAGCAGCTCGCCCATCGTCACCGCGCCGCACTCCAGCTCGAAGTAGCCGGGCTTCTGCACGTCGCCGCTCACGCAGAGGATGCGGGTGCCGGTGTTGTTCGGCCGTCCGATCTTGGCAAACTCGGCGCCGCCCAGGCGCACGATGTGCTTCACGTTGCACAGCGTCTCCACGTTGTTGACGATGGTGGGGCACTGGTAGAGGCCAAGCACCGCGGGAAAATACGGCGGCTTGATGCGCGGGTAGGCGCGCTTGCCTTCCAGCGACTCGATCAGGCCCGTCTCCTCGCCGCAGATGTAGGCGCCGGCGCCGCGGTGGACGAAGATTTCCAGGTCGAAGCCGGAGCCCAGAATGTTCTTCCCGAGGAAGCCGCGGGCGTGCGCCTCCTGGATGGCGCGCTCGAGGATGCGCGCGCCCTCGGGGAACTCGCCGCGGATGTAGATGTAGGCCAGCCGGGCGTTGACCGCGTAGCAGGAGAGGATCATCCCCTCCAGCAACTGGTGCGGGTCCTGGTGAATGATGTAGCGATCCTTGAAGGTGCCCGGCTCGGACTCGTCCGCATTGCAGATGAGATAGACCGGCTTCTTCTCGTCCGGCTTGATGAAGCCCCACTTCATCCCGCAGGAGAATCCGGCGCCGCCGCGGCCGCGCAACTGCGAGGTCTTCACCTCGCCGACGATCTCCTGCGGCTTCATGCCGAAGCCCTTTTTCAGGTCGTCGTAGCCGCCGTCCTGGAGATACGTGTCGATGTCCGGCGACCAGCCGGGCCGGTCCACGTTTTTGAAGACGAGCCGGCGCTCGCGGGGGTGGGGGTGTTTGACAAGGGAAACCATGAGCGTGGCGGGTCGGAACTACTCGTAGCGCTGGAGAATTTGCGCGGCGGCCTCCTTGGTCGCCACGTTCTCGTAGAAATCGTCGTCCACCATGCACACGGGGGCGGTGCCGCAGGAGGCGAGGCACTCGACGAACTCGATGGAGAACTTGCCGTCGGCCGCGTTGGAAACCGGCGCGTGGTGCGTGGCGTGCGAGCGGTCGATCTTCGCCAGCTCGCAAAGCTGTCGCATCAGCTCGTAGGAGCCACCCAGCGCGCACGAGAGCGTGCGGCACACGCGGATGTGGTGCCGCCCCGCCGGCGCCCGTCGAAACATCGGGTAGAACGTGATGACCTCATACACGTTCACCGGCTCCAGGCCCAGCTTGTGGGCCACCCATTCCTCCGTGCCCGCCCCGAGGAAGCCGAAGTGCTCCTGCAGCAAGTGCAGCAGCGGCAAAGTCGCCGAGCGCTTGAAATCGGGCGGGTAGTGCGTGATCGCCTCGTCGATGCGCGCTTCCAGCTCGGCAGGAACGGACGGCAGCGTGGGAATCTCTTCGGCGGCGGCGCTCATTGGATGGATCAGGTTTTTGCCACAGAGGCACAGGGCGCACGGAGATGGGGAAGAAAGATTCAGTTCTCTGTGACCTCTGTGTCTCCGTGGCTAAATCATTTCAGCGGTCGCACTCGCCCATCACGAAGTCGAGCGAGCCGAGGATCGAGACCACGTCGCTCATGAGATGGCCGGGCAGCAGCTCGGGCAGAATGGAAAGGTTCACGAAGCTTGGGGCGCGGATCTTCAGCCGGTGCGGCACGCCACCGCCGCGCGAGCGGATGTAGAAGCCCAGCTCGCCCTTCGGGTTCTCCGCGCCGAAATACACCTCGCCGGGCGGCGCCTTGATCCCCTCGGTGACGATCATGAACTGGTGGATCAATTCCTCCATCTTCTTCATCACGCGCTCCTTGGGCGGGAGGAAATTCTTGCCGTCCTCGACGTTGATCGGGCCGTCGGGCAGCTTCTCCACGGCCTGGCGCAGGATCTTGGCGCTCTCGCGCATCTCCAGGCCGCGCGTCATGTAGCGGTCGTAGCAGTCGCCCACCGTGCCGGCGGGGATGTCGAAGTCGTAGCGCTCGTAGTCGAGATACGGGTTGGCCTTCCGCACGTCGTATTCCACGCCGGAGCCGCGCAGGTTCGGGCCGGTCAGGCCGTAGGTGATGGCCTGCTCCTTCGAAATCACGCCGAGGTCGCGCGTGCGGTTCATGAAGATGGGGTTGCGCTGGAGCAGCTTGTCCAGCTCGTCCATCACGGGGAGGAAGCCGTCCACGAACTTCAGCACCTGCGCGCCGTAGCCCTCGGGCAGGTCGCGGATCTGGCCGCCGATGCGCGTGTAGCTCGTCGTGAAGCGCGCGCCGGTGAGCGTCTCGATCAGGTTGTAGATCTTCTCGCGCTCCGTGAACGTGTAGAGGAAGACCGACATCGCCCCGGTGTCCATGGCGAAGGCCCCGAGTCCCAGCAGGTGCGCTGAGATGCGCGCCAGCTCGCAGCAGATCACCCGGATCGCCTTGCCGCGCGGCGGCAATTCCCAGCCCATCAGCTTCTCGACGGCCAGGGCGTAGGCCACGTTGTTCGAGAGGGGCGCGAGGTAGTCCAGCCGGTCCGTGTAGGGGATGAACTGGTTATACTGCATGTTCTCGGCGATCTTCTCGTCGCCGCGGTGCAGGTAGCCGACGTCCGGGATGGCCTTGGTGATGACCTCGCCGTCGAGTTCCAGCACGATCCGCAGCACGCCGTGCGTGGCGGGGTGCGAAGGCCCCATGTTCAGGATGAGCTTTTCGCCCACCGCGTCCTCCACGAGGTCGGACATGCCGGCCTGCGCGCGGGCTTGGGTGTCGCCGATTTCGAGGGTCTGCGTGGCCATGAGCCGGAGCGCCCGGCGCATGGGTGAAAGGCGCCCGGCGAGAGGGAAGATGGTCCCTCTGCGCCCTTCGCGGCGCAACTCCCATTTGTGAAATGTTTCACAAGCAACGCGGCATCATGCCCTCGCGGGAGCCTGGCGACACGCGGCCAAGCTGGCGGCACGATCCGATTCGGGGCACCCTTCCCCGCCGACATGGAAACCCTGACCCGACCGAACGATCTCGCCGCCGACCTTCCCGGGCTGCCGCCCCGCGTGGTGATCATCGGGGGTGGCTTCGCGGGCCTGGAGGCCGCCAAGGCTTTGGGCGACGCCCCGGTGCGCGTGACTCTCCTCGATCGCCGCAATCACCACACCTTCCAGCCCCTGCTTTATCAGGTCGCCACCTGCGCGCTCGCTCCCGCGCAGATCGCTGCCCCGCTGCGGAGCGTGGTGCGCGAGCAATCAAACACCGAGGTGTTTCTTGCCGAAGCGCGGCAGATCGACCTCAAGAACCAGAGCATCCTCACCGACGACATTGTCTTCGACTACGACTACCTCATTCTCGCCGTCGGTGCGCGGCACTCTTATTTCGGGCACGACGAATGGGAGAAATTCGCCCCTGGGCTCAAGGCCGTCGAGGACGCGCTGGAAATCCGCCAGCGGATGCTCGCCGCCTTCGAGCTGGCCGAGAAGGCCACCGATGAGGCCGAGCGCCGCGCCGCGCTGACATTCGTCATCGTGGGCGGCGGGCCAACCGGCGTCGAGATGGCCGGCGCGATCAAGGAGATCGGCACCTACTCCATGACGGAAGACTTCCGGCACTTCGATCCCGCCAAGGCGCGAGTGATCATCCTGGAGGGCAGTCCGCGGGTGCTCGGCGCCTTCGCCGAGGATTTGTCCGAGAGCGCCCGCCGGCAGTTGGAGGAAATCGGCGTCGAAGTTCGCACTGGCACGCGCGTGACGGGGGTTGACGAGTTTGGGGTGATCGCCAACGGCGAAAGGATCGAGTCGCGCACCGTGATATGGGCCGCCGGCAACGCTGCCTCGCCGCTCCTGCGCACGCTTGGCTCCGACGCGCCGCTCGACAAGGCCGGCCGCGCCATCGTGAACCCTGACCTCTCCATTCCCGGCCATCCCAACGTCTTCGTTCTGGGCGACGCCGCCAACTTCTCCCACCAGGGCGGAACGCCGCTGCCCGGCCTTTCCCCGGTGGCGATGCAACAGGGCCGGTGCGCCGCCGCCAACATCCGGCATCTCGTGGCCGGCGGACAAGCGACGCCCTTCCATTATTTCGACAAGGGCTCGATGGCCACCATCGGCCGCGCGCGAGCGATTGCCGAGGTGTTCCCGACCATCTTCAAGCGGCTGCATCTTTCCGGCTTCATGGCGTGGATGGCTTGGCTCTTCGTGCACGTTTTGTATCTAGTCGGCTTCCGCAACAAGCTCGGCGTGCTCGCCGAGTGGGCTTGGGCTTACCTGCTCAACTACCGCGGCTCTCGCCTCATCACGCGCGACATCGGCATGCTGCGAAACTTCTCGCCGCCCTCACCCTACGCCTTGCCGACCGCGAGCAATCCTAAAACTTCCCCGCCCATGGCCTCGACCGCCGCCTCGGGACCAGTCGGTCCGCCTGCCGCTTCCTCGGCGTTGTGATTAAACTGTCGTCCGGGCCGCGAAACGTATTGATTTCGTGGGGGTTGCTGTGCGCCTTTGACTGGATTCGCACGCCTCCGAACCCCACGTTCTTCAAGCTCCCTGCGGTCGGGCCGGGCGCCGCCCTTGCTGATCGAGCCCTCGGCGCGCCCGCTTCCCATCGAGTCGCGTCACGGGTTTTCATTGGCGCGGTGTCGAGAAATTCGCCCTCCCTCTCCGGCCGGCCGGCGCGGAATCGCCTTGAGGAGGCGGTCGTCACGGCGAATCTCGCGCGTGCCGTTCCGATCGTTCCGTCGCCGCGCCGCGCTCGTTGCGGTCGTTGCGCTCCCTTGCTACGTCGCCGCCCTGTGGGCAGAGGTGCCCTCGGGGGTCGCCGCCACCGTGGATGGGCGGTCGATCCCGCGGCGGCTCGTCGAGGCGTTCCTGCGCAACGGCCGCGAGGCGCTCGCGCTCGACCCAGCCTCGGCCGCCGGGCGAGAAACGCTCGGCAAGCTGCGCGCGGCCATCATCGACGAGCTGGTCGAGCGCTCCCTCATCGCGGCCGAGGCCGAGCGGCGCGGCCTCGCGCCTACGGCCGCGCAGATTGACGCCTCGGAGCGGCGCGTGGTGGACTTCCACGGCGGCGAGGAGCGCTACGGGCGCTTCCTCAGCTACAACGGCTTCACGCGCGACGAATATCGCGAGTCCGTCCTCGCGGCCGCCCTGCGCGGGGAAGCCCTTACGGCCGCGCTCACGCGCGACCTCATGGTGTCAGAGGACGAGGCGAAGGTTTACTACGAAGCGCACCAAAAGGACGCCGAGTTCCAGTGGCCCGAGCGCGTGACCGGCTCGCACATCCAGATCAACGCCAAGCCAGGCGTGATCGTGTCGCAGCTGGAGATTGATCGTCCCGGCCTCCGCCGCAACACGCCCGAGATGAAGGCCGCCATGGACGCCGAGATCGCGCGCAAGCGCCAGGTCGCCGAGGACCTGCGCGCGCAGGCTTTGCGCCCCGGCGCGGACTTCGCCGCGCTCGCCGCGCGGCATTCCGAGGACCTGGGCACCAAGTCGGCCGGCGGCTCCCTCGGCACCTTCCCGATGGGCACTCACCCCCAAGCGCTGGACGGCGCGTTCTTCGGCACCGCAGCCGGCCAAGTCGGGCCGCTGGTGGAGACGGACTTCGGGTTTCACGTGATCCGAACCGAGGCGCGCCTGCCGGCGGGGCCGCGCACGCTCGCCGAGGCGACGCCGATCATCCGCGGCGTGCTGCTGCGCGCGAAAAAGGCGGAAGCCCTCCGCGCCTGGCTGAAGGACGCCCTCGCCAAGGCCAAGGTGGAAGTCCGGCCGTGGGACGACGCGCCGAAGCCGGAGGGTTGAAACCCCTGTTGGGCTTGCCTTCCAAGGGGAACGGCGTGGTCCTTCGCGCCATCCACCTCGGGAGGCGTGATTTTACGTCCGTGCAGCTCCCATGAGGAAATGGGGGCTGGCTTGGAGACGGCGCGCGATGAATGCTCGGTCCCGCCCCGCATGAAAGCCCTCTTCCTCACCAACGAATTCCCGCCCGACGTGTATGGTGGTGCCGGCGTCCACGTCGAATACCTCACGCGCGAGCTGGCCAAGCTTATCACCGTCGAGGCTCGCACCTTCGGCCGGCAAAATGAACCGGGTGCCAATCCGGCCGTGGGCGGCTTCCCGGTGGATTCGGCCTCGTTCGCCGCGCCGAAGCAACTTCGCTCCGTCTTCGCCGCGGCCGAGCGCGCGGTGCAATGGAACGGCGCGGGCATCGACGCCGATGTGGTTCATTGCCACACGTGGTATTCCCACCTCGGCGGCATCTTCGCGCGGTTGAATTACGGCATCCCGCTCGTCATCACGGTGCATTCGCTGGAGCCGCTCCGCCCGTGGAAGCGCGAGCAGCTCGGCCGCGGCTACGACTTCTCCTGCTGGGTGGAGAAGACCGCGCTGGAGATGGCCGACGCGGTGGTGTGCGTGTCGCAGGAAACGCGCGGGGACGTGTCACGCCTTTTCAACGTCGCGCCCGACCGGATGCGAATGATCTACAACGGCATCGATCCGGATGAATACCATCCCGACCAGCCGTCGGGGCACCTGCTCGGTCTGGGCGTGGACCCGTCGAGGCCCTTCGTGCTCTTCGTCGGCCGCATCGCGCGGCAAAAAGGCATCATCCACCTCGTGCGGGCCATCCGGCACTTCGACCCAGGCTTCCAAGTCGTTCTCGCCGCGGGTGCGCCCGATACGCCCGAGATCGCCGCGGAGATGAAGGCCGCGGTGGCCGAGATTCAAGCGCACCGTGGGGGCGTCGTGTGGATCGAGCAGATGCTGCCGAAGCCGATCGTGCGTGAGCTCTACGCGCACGCAGGCGTGTTCTGCTGCCCGTCGATCTACGAGCCCTTCGGCATCATCAACCTCGAGGCGATGGCCTGTGGCACCGCCGTGGTGGCGAGCGCCGTGGGGGGCATCAAGGAAGTGGTGGTGAACGGCGAGACCGGCCTACAGGTCTCTTTGGAGCAGCAGACCGAGAGCCCCTTCGAGCCGGTGGACCCGGAGAAGTTCGCGCGCGACCTCGCCGCGGCCGTCAACGCGCTCATGCGCGACCCGGAGCGCCGCGCCGCGATGGGTGCCGCCGGCCGCAAGCGAGCGGTGGAGAAGTTTTCGTGGGCCGCCATCGCGCGGCAGACGGCTGATCTTTACGCGGAGTTGGGCGCTGGGGATCGTGGCGGCGCGGCGAGGTCATAGGACGGGAAGTTGGTTTCCCGCTCGGTCGTGCCGCGCATCGCCTGCGGCGGC
This sequence comes from uncultured Verrucomicrobiota bacterium, assembly GCA_937871685.1. Classification (GTDB taxonomy): domain Bacteria; phylum Verrucomicrobiota; class Verrucomicrobiia; order Chthoniobacterales; family SZAS-18; genus SZAS-18. The sequence goes on along the minus strand of CALMOL010000114.1, from coordinate 9,537 downwards.
GACACGGAGCGCGGAGTTGGCGAGGATAGGCCACGACCTCGCAAGACACGGAACCGTCGGGTCAAAATTCTCCGTCGGACGGACGCCGGTTGACGCGCGGCGCCCTTCGCGGGTTAGATGCGCCGATGCTTTCTCCCGACTCCGCCGCCAGGCCTGCCCCCTTGCTGAACCGCAAGCAATACTTCATCCGCGAGCACGCCGGCCTGCTGAAGCTCTTGGACGTTTATGACATCCTCGACCCGGAGTCGCAGGCCAAGATCGGTGAGGCGCGCGAGGAAATTTCCACGCTGGTGAAGGTGCTGCGCTTGTTCATCAACAAGGCGCTGATGCCCACGGTGGTGCGCGTTTACGAGGGGGCCGACGAGGGATCGCACAAGATCGTGTTCTCGATCCGGCGCGGCGTGGCGCTCTTCCGGCCACGCGTGGATGTGATGGATGCCGGCGGCGCGCTGCTCGGTTACTTCGTATCCAAGGCGTTCTCGCTCGGCGGCGCGTTTCGCGTGTTCACGCCCGACAACCAGGAAGTGGCCATGGTGAAGGGGGATTGGAAGGGCTGGAACTTCCGCTTCCTGCGCGGCGAGACGGAGCTGGGCGTCGTGACGAAGAAGTGGGCCGGCCTCGGCAAGGAACTCTTCACCACGGCCGACAATTACATCATTTCGCTTTCGGGCGAGGCGGACTCCTCGTTGAGCATCCTCCTGCTCGCGGCCGGCCTCGCCATCGACACGGTCCTGAAGGAAAAGCAGTGACGCGCGCCCATGATCTTTCGAGCGCCACCCACGCATGGTCGAGCCACGTTTTGGAGTGCGGAAGCTCTGCTTTCGCTCTGCTGTCGGCCACGGCTGGAAACCCCGCCGGCGTCGAGGGCGGCAAGAAAGCGGGAGCAGAGCTCGCGCAATCCAAAACGTTGGCGACCATTCCTCGCGTGCTCTGAAAAGCGCGGCAACGATCCGCAACCAGCCCCCTGACTCATGAAACGCCTCGTCTGGCTCGATGTTGCCAAGGGCATCGGCATTCTTTGGATCGTCTATTTCCACTTCTTCACGACGTGGCTCTCGGCACCCTCGCCGCTCTCGGACAACTTCCTTACCGAGGTGGTCGCCGACGTGCCGGGCGGGTGGGGGACTCTGCCCTCCGCGCTGGTCGTGCTCGCGAAGACGCTTTGGTATGGCGTCACCGGCTTGGGGTTCCACGCGGTGGGCCTGTTCATCATCGTGAGCGGCTGGTCGCTCGCGGCAACCACGGCGCGCAAGGCAGAGAAGGGCTCCATCGCGTGGGGCGAGTGGTATTGGTCGCGCTTCATCCGGCTTTACCCGATGTATTGGGTGGCGCACCTGGTCTATCTCGTGTCGCCGATGGTGGCACGCCTGGAGCCGGTGGACGGGCGCTTCCTGTGGAGCCTTGCGGGGCTGCGGATGGTGAACATCGAGATGACGTTCATGTATGTGAACGCGGCGTGGTGGTATTTCGCCATGCTGATCCAGCTTTACCTGCTGTTTCCGCTGCTGTTCCTCGCGCTGCGGAAGATCGGGCCATGGGCATTCCTGGGGCTGGCATTCGTGACCGGGTTCGGCACGCGGTGGGTGCAGTTGGACGTGCTGCAATCGGTGGGCGCGTGGACGCTAGGCGGCTTCGCTTTGTCGCGGCTGCCGGAATTCGCGCTGGGAATGGCGCTGGGCTGGTGGCACCTGCGCGAGCCGGACCGGATCGAGCGCGGCCTGCGCAGCGGCGGGTGGCTCGGGCTCGGCCTCGCGCTCTACGCGCTCTGGTTCTTCGTCCGCGCGATTCCCTATATCTACGTGGATTTCCTCACCGGGGCGGCCTGCTTCTTCGCGGTGTGCGGGATCTCGGGGATGATCGAGCGTTGGGAGCCGCTGGCGAAGTGGCTGGCCACCGTCGGCGCCTTCTCCTACGGGCTTTACCTTCTGCACCAGCCCTACGTGATCTGGATCGGCCTGCGCATCCGCGACGAGCCGTGGTGGCGCTTCCTGTTGTGCGTGGTTGCCGTCTGGGTCGTCATCGGCGCATGGGGGATGTTCCTGGAGAAGCGCGTGAACTTGCTCGTGGACCGGCTCACTGGCGGAAAGAAGCCCACGGCCAAGCCGGCGGTGGCAGTGGGGTGAGCGGGCTGGTCATCGACCACGAATTTTCTGGTGCAGCCGGATTCTGTCGGATGCACCGGTCAGAACCCGGTCAAGGCGACGGCCGGCACGACGCTGGCCGATGGGCGGGGTGCGTCGGCCTCCCGGGACCGCCGAGGCGCCGAGAGAATCCGCCGATGTTGCGGCACGTGATCTGACGGCGTTACGGCCGGCGCAGGCGGTAAAAACGCCGTGGGGATACCGTTGGATCGCTGACGACGACGGCGCCGCCGACCACACGCGCCGTGGTGACTGGCTGCCACGCTGGCGTGCCGAGATCGTCGGCGAATTCCAGCACCAGAGACGCGCCCGCGGCCGGCCAGCTCAGTTCCGGCGCGCCGCCCGTGATCCGCACCGCGAGCGGCGGCAGCGGCTCGTTTGCGTCGCTGATGCCGTTCTCATCGCGGTCAACGCCAAGCCGCGCGCCCTGGCCGGGCGGCACGCCGAGCAAGCTCAGTGCGGGCGCGGTGCCGGCGGAGATGAGGTTCTCCAACTGCGCGCGCGTGAATGGCCCGAGCCCGGCCTGGTCCGAGGCGTAGTCGTTGGTTCCCGGCCGGTAGCGCAGGCCGTGACGTGCGCCGCCGAGCAGGCCGCGGATGACGAGGTCGATGTTGCCCAGCCCCGCCTGCGACTCGAGCAGCGTCCAAGTCGCCGCGGAGGTGGTGAGATTCGACGCGCGCACCGTGCGGCCGTGACCGGTGGCCGGCGCGGTGCCGGTGTCCAGGCACAGGACGAAGGCACTCAGGTTGCGCTTGCGCACCGGATCGTTCGCAAAGTTGCCGAACACCGGGCGCGAGAGGAACGTGAAGAGGTCAGGGTCGGTGCCGTCGTTGGTGTAGCCGAAGCCGCTCAGGGACGCGGCCGTGGCGCTCCGCTTGAAGAAGATTTTCTGCGACATGTCGCGCAGTTGCGGCACCTTGAAGTCCTGGCTGGTCTGCATGACCGAGCCGGGAATGATCGATCGGTTCGTGCCGGTGGGCAGGAGGTGGCAAGTGTTGCAGCGGACGCCCTGCACGTAGTCCTCGTTGAGGAAGGTGTTTCGGCCGGCGGCGGGGTCGCCGGCATTCGGGTCGCCCGGGGGAAAGGCGGCCGGCAGCGTGCGATCGAGCTTCTGGTTCGGGTTCGGCGGCATTGCCACCGTGTTCATGAAATCGCGGAACGCCGCCATGTCGGCCGTGACCGGCACGCTCCCACCGAGGAGCGAGGCGAACGCGCCCGAGAACGCCGTGAAGTCGGCGCGGTCGCCGCGCCAGTGCAGCGGATTCTGGCCGAGCAGGCCGCGCAGCGTCTGCGTGGTCATCGGCCCCTTCATCGGGTGCATGGTGAAGTTCAGCGGGAAGGGCGCGCCGGGCGGCTGGCTGGTCACCGTCTGCGTGGTGCCGCCGGGGTCGCCCAAGTCCCACGCCAGCTCGTCGCGGTGGCCATCGATGTGGCAGGAGGCGCACGACTGCGTGCCGTTGCCGGAAAGGCGCGCGTCGTAGAGGAAGCCGCGGCCAATGCGGATCACGCTGGGCGTGGGGTCGAAGCTGCCGGACGGCACCTCGGAAAGCACCGAGGCGGACGACACGGAGACCACGGTGAGGGTGTTGGAGATGCGGTTGGAAACGTAGAGGCGGCCGGTGGCAGCCTGGTAAGCGAGCCCACGCGAGCCTCGCTTCGCCGCGGGATTGGCGGAGGCGCCCGAGGTCGGTCCCGTCTCCACGCGCGCGGTCACGGCGCCGCTCGCGGCATCGACCCGCGCCACGCGGTCGGTGCCGAAACTCGCGACCCAAAAGAAAGCCCCGCCCGGCTCGAAGGCGAGCGCGGTGGGCTGGGCGAGCGCCGTCGCGAGCGCCGCCGGGTTTGGGAGCACGCCGTAGTCGATCTCGGGGTTCAGGTCGAACGGGGTGGCGACGGCCGTCGCCGGATCGATGCGGGTCACGCGGTTGTCCACGGCGTGGCCGCGCAGCGTCGGCTCGAAGCGCACGAGGTTGCGGGCCTCGGTGTTGGCGACCCACAACTCGCCGGAGCCAGGCCGCACGGCGACGAAGAAATTGATCGTGCCGACGCCGGAGTAGTAGCGGGTCACGGCCGCCGTGGCGACATCGATCACGCCCACGTCGTTGTCCGGCAGGTTTGGCTTCGGCTGGAGGCGGCTGTCAGTGGCCGGGACGATCAGGCCGACTTGGGGCGGGGTGGGGAGGCTGGTGTTTGTCGGCGGCGGCTGGGCCGGCGCGAGCGTGGCGGGCAGCAGGGTGGTGCCGTTGCCGGAAAACATTACCGCGACGTAGAGCTTGGTGCCGTCCTCGGAGACGGCCAGCCCGCGCGGCCCGTTACCGGCAATGGCCACGGGCGTGCCCGCCGCGTGGGTCGCGAGGTCGAAGGAGCGCACGAGGTTCGTCCGTGCGCACGACACCCACGCTCGGCCACCCGCGAAAACGACGTCGGCCGGCTCCACGTCGCATTGGAGCGTGTCGGTCACCACCCCAGCCGACACCGACACGACGGAGACGGAATTGGAAAGCTGGTTCACGACCCACGCCTCGTCGTTGGAGACCACGTTCACCGAGACCGGCTCCAGGCCGACGGGAATCTCTCGGATCAGCACCGGCGCCGGGTTGGCAGGATTGGAGACATCGAAGACGGAGAGCCGGGCGTCCGGCGTGTTCACGACGAAGAGCCGCGTCCCATCCGGCGAGAGGCACACCGGCCGCGACTGCTGCGCTTCGAAATTCGTGTAGGCGGCCGGCGCGGACGAAAACACGAGGCTGCCAAAGGCAATGGAGCAAAGAAGGCGGAACGGCAACGGCATGGCAAAAGCAGGGCGGACGAAGCAGGAACCCTTCCCGCTTCAGTGGACGGCGCGGCATGGGAGATATTCCCCGCCTTTTTGTCAAGCACACTCTCCCAACCCGGGCCGGTCTTGGCGATGGATTCCCCCCAGAAGCCAGTGCCGCCAAATGTCCTGCAAGACGCATCCATCTGGCCAGATATGCCTCTTTTGGGCTAAGAAGATCCACATCTGTCGCCGGTTCCGCCCCTTGCAAGTCTGCAAGCCCACTTCCGTCGCCGGTTATGCCTCTTTCCGATCCAGAAGAGGTCTTCTGGTGATCGGAACGTCGCTTCTGGGAAAGAAGAGGAAGGCAGTCGCGCGGGAACGGCGACCGGGCCGGCCGGCGTGGGCTCACCCGGCGAAAACCTCCTCCAGCACCGCGATCAGGCGGCCGATCTCTTCCACCGTGTTGTAGTGCGCCAGGCTCACACGGGCCACGCCGTCCTCGGGGTCGATCCCAAGCGCTTGCAGCAGGCGCACGGAGTAGAAATGGCCGTGCTTGATCCCCAGGCCGCGGCGATTCACCACCGCGGCGATCCGGGCCGACGGGACGCGCGCGTGGCGAAAGGAGACCAGGGCTACAGCGTCCGGGCCGGGCTGGGTGGGGCCGAGGACGCTCACGCCGTTTTTCGCCGTGAGATATTCCAGCAGCCGCGCGTGCGGGCCGCGTTCGAGGTCGGCGACGTGGTCGAAGGCGCGCTGCACGGAGACGTAGTTCTGGTAAGGCTCGCCTTCCAGGAATCCAACGTGCCATTGGAGCGCCAGCACCCCGGCGCAGCCCTCGTGCGAGACGCCGCCCGGCTCCCACTTCGTCGGGAAGGCATCGCGTGGGATGAAGCCGTGATTAGCGCCGGTCAGCGGCGCCCAAGCCTCGCGGCGGCCGAACATCGCGCCCATGTGAGGGCCGAAGACCTTGTAGGTCGAGTAGAAGTAGAAGTCGCAGCCAAACGCCTGCACGTCGATGGCTCGGTGCGGCGCGTAGGCCACGCCGTCGCACACGCTGACCGCGCCGGCAGCCCGGGCCACGTCGGCAATGGCCCGAGCATCGCTCACCCGGCCGAGGAGGTTCGAGACGTGCGGGAACGCGACCACGCGCGTGCGAGGCGTCAGCAACGCACGCAGGGAATCCGGCTCGCACGCGAGCGTGACGGCGTCGATGGGCCACGCAACGACCTTGATCCCAAAGCGTTCCAGCCGGCGCCACGGGGTGGCGTTGCCCTCGTGGTTCGCGTCGGAGACGATGATCTCGTCGCCCGCGTGGAGGATTTCGCCGAAGGCGTTGGCGAGGCCGTGGACGAGCGTCGTGCTCGAGGCCCCGAGGATCACGCCGCCGGCTTGGCCCGCGTTCATGAATTGGGCCACGAAGGCGTGCGCGGCTTCGATGGTCTCCCTCGCCGCGACCGAGGCAGGATAGGTGCCGCCGGTCTGCGCGTATTTTGTGCGAAAATAGTCGGCGATGGCGTCGATGACCACGGCTGGCACCTGCGAGCCGCCGGCGTTGTCGAGGAAGGCGAAGCCGTCCTTGAGCGAGGGGAAGCAGGCGCGGACTTCCTTGGAGGAATACATGCCCGCCGATATCCGCGGCGCGGGCGGTGGCAACGGTTGCGCCGCGCCCGCGCCGCGCCAAAGCTGGTCTGCCATCATGGAGACCATCGTCATCGGCCACCGCAACCCCGACCAGGACGCCATCTCCGCCGCCGTGGCCTACGCGCACCTCAAGCAGGCGCAGGGCATGGAAAACGTCACCGCCGGCCGCGCGGGCAACCTCACCGCGCGCATCGAATTCGTGCTCGGAAAATTCGGCGTGCCGGCGCCCCCTCTCTTTGCGGACGTGACCCCGCTCGTGCGCGACGTGATGGAGGCCGATGTGATCACGGTGCGCGCCGACGCCACCGTGACGCAGGCCATTGGCTCCATCGACGAGCACCAGCTCCGCGGCCTGCCCGTGGTGGGGGAGGACCAGCGCTGCCTCGGTCTCCTTTCCGCGCATAAGATCACGCACCAGCTTTTCCCCTCGCGCGGCGAGGCGGAGCGGGCGCGCCAAGTCACGGCCACGCTGGGTGACATCTTGCGCACCTTTGACGGCGAGCTGCTCGTCGGCGCATGCGACCCGGCCGAGCGCGCGGAAGAGTTTTGGCTCACCGTGGCCGTCACGCGCGTGGAGACTTTTCGCGGCCGCATCGCCGAGCGTGATCCGCGCCGCCTCGTGGCCTTCGTGGGCGACCGCGACGACATCCAGCGCGCGGCCATCGAGGCCGGGACGCGCGCCGTGGTGGTGGTGGGCGGCCTGACGATGACGGCCGAGCTGCGCGCGCTGGCCTCGCGCGCCGGCGTAGTGGTGGCGCGCTCGCGCTTCGATGCGGCGACCACGGTGCTGCTCTCGCGCGGCGCCTCGCGGGTGGACACGATGCTGGAGCGCGACTTCGTCGCATTCCATCCCGACACGCCGCTGGACGCTGCCCGCGCCCGCGCGGCCACGCATCCGGCGGCGATCTTCCCGGTGGTCGAGGAGGACGGCCGGCTCGTGGGCGTGCTGACCAAGGGCGACTTCATCCGCCCGATTCCCCGCCAGCTCATCCTCGTGGATCACAACGAGCTGGCCCAGGCTGTGCCCGGCGCGGATCGGCTGCGGGTCATCGAGGTGCTCGATCACCACCGCCTCGGCGGCTTCGCCTCGACGGAGCCGATCCTGTATTGGAATAATCCGGTCGGCTCCACCTCCACCATCGTGACGATGTGCTACGAGCAGGCCGGCGTGCCTGTGCCGGCACCGATCGCGGGCTTGCTCATGGCAGGAATCATCACGGACACGCTGCACCTCACCTCGCCCACGACCACCGACGTGGACCGCGCGATCCTCGGGCGCTTGGAGGGAATCGCGCAGGTCCCAGCGGCGCAGCTCGCGCGGGAGATCTTTGCGGTCGGCTCACCTTTGCTCACGCTCTCGCCCGCCGAGGCGGTGACGGCGGACTGCAAGACTTTCCAAGAAGGCGGCGTGCGGTTCTCGGTGGCGCAGATCGAGGAACCCGGGCTAGACCTCTTCCAGTCCAAGCGCGCCGAGGTGGCCGCCGCGCTGGAGCAATGGCGCGCGGCAAACAACCTCTTCCTCGCCGCGCTGCTCGTCACCGACATTCACACGCACAACTCGCTGCTCCTCGTGGCCGGCGGGACGGAGGAATTTCGCCGGCGCATCACGTATCCCACCGCCGGCCCCGGGCTCTGGGAGCTGGCCGGGGTGGTGTCGCGCAAAAAGCAGCTCCTGCCGTGGCTGCTGCGCACGCTCGCCGAGGCCGGCGCGGACGCCGAGGACCGGGCGCTGCGCGTGCCGCCACGCGGCGGATAGGGCGATTTCCCCGAGGTCCACCGTCTGCTCCATGTCCCCCCCCCGTTCGCCCGCCTGGGTGCGAGCCGCGCTCGTGGCGCTAAGCCTCTCGTTCGTCGCCGGCATCGGGGCGGCGGAATACGCGACGCGCTTCCGCGTGTCGCTGGTGCTCTTTTACCTCGTGCCGGTGGTGCTCACCACCTGGGGCGCGGGGCGCGCGCTTGGCGTTGTCGTCGCCTGCGCGAGCGCGGCGGCGTGGGGCTGGGGATTTTTCCTTACCGGGCGGGCGTTGGAGGTCTTCTGGGTGGTCCCCCTGTGGAACGGCGCGATGCTTGCCTTCTTCTTCTGCATGGTGGTGCTGCTCACCGCCGCGGTGCGCCGCCGCCAGGCTGCGCTCGAAGAGACGGCCAGCCAGCGCACCGAAAATCTCCTCGCCGAGGTGGCCGTGCGTCGGCAGGCGGAGGAGGACCTTCGGGCGAGCAACGCCGAATTGACGCACACGCGCGACCAGCTCGAGCGATCGCTCGACGACCTCCGACGCTCGCTCGAGCAGGAGCAGGCGGCGCAGTTCCAGCTCATCGAGTCGGCCAAGATGGACTCCATCGGCCGGCTCGCCGCCGGCATCGCCCACGAAGTGAAGAACCCGCTCATGACCCTCTCGCTCGGCGCCGACTACTTCGTTTCCCGCGTGCCGGCCGACAGCCGCGAGGCCCGGCTGCTGGCCGACATGCGCGAGGCGGTGGAACGCGCTGGCTCCACGGTGAACCTTCTTCTCGACTTCTCGCGCCCGCACCCGCTGCGCGCCGAGCCGGGCGATCTCAACGAAGTGGTCGAGCGCGCCCTTCAGCTCGTGCGGCACACCTTCATCCGCCTCCACGTCCAGGTTGAACGCGAGTTAGCCGAAGGCCTCCCGCCCGTGCCGCTTGACCGCATGCGGCTCGAGCAGGTCCTCGTGAACCTCTTTCTCAACGCCGCGGATGCGATGTCGCCCGAGGGAGGCAGGCTCACCGCCCGCACCCTTCCGCCGGCCGGGAACCCGGCGATGGCCGCAGTGGAGATCGACGACAGCGGGCCGGGCTTGCCCACCGAGAACCTGCCGCTGCTGTTCGAGCCGTTCTACACCACGAAGCCCGTCGGCCAAGGCACTGGACTCGGGCTGGCCGTGGCGCGGCGCATCATCCAGAATCACGCGGGTGAGCTCCTCGCGGGCCGCGCCCCCGGCGGGGGCGCGCGCTTCACCATTCGCCTGCCCGTCACCAACC
>CALMOL010000113.1 GCA_937871685.1 uncultured Verrucomicrobiota bacterium | reverse complement strand
GGCGGCCTACTCCTCGCCCGAGCAGTGCGAGGAGCGCGCGGACCTGGACGCGCGCGCGGACCTCGCATCCACCCTCGCGGTGAATTTCTCGCAGGGCGGCCGCGCTCTCATCGCGCGCCAGCCCACCGCCAACCGCGACGCCTACGAGGCGTTCCTGCGCGCCCGCTCCCTGCGCCACCTGCGCAACGCCGACTCCACCTTCGCGGAGCAAGCCATCGCGCCGTGCGCCTCGACCCCGACTTCGCGCTCGCCTGGGCCACGCTCGCCCGCGCGCACCTGGAAATCGATTGGACCGCCAGCGACCACTCGCCGGCCCGCCTGGCCAAGGCGCGTGAGGCCGCCGACCGCGCGGCCAAGCTCCAGCCCGAGGCGCGCCTGGCGCTGGGCGACCTGCGCTTCCGCGTGGAGCGCGACTGGGAGGGCGCCATGACCGAATACCGCGTGGCCCTCGCCATCGAGCCGGGCAACGCGTCCGCCCACGAGGCCGCCGCGTATGTCCTGCGCCGCATGGACCGCTGGGAGGAGGCGCTGCGCAGCGGCCGCCTCGCCGCCGAGCTCGCCCCGGACGATCCCACCAAGCACGCCTACCTCGGCGGCACGCTCATCCTGATGCGGCGCTTCGGGGCAGCGGCGCAGGCTTACCGCCGCTCCCTCGCCCTCGCCGAGGCCGCCGGCCTGGAGGCGAGCGTCCTTCACTGCCAACCGGAGGTTTCCGGCGACTGGGCGCGCTACGAGCAGGCGATGCGCGCCCTGCTTCCCCGCCTGACCTCCGCGGAAACACGCGTCACGCTGCTCGTCACGCTGCGCGATTTTCCGCGCGCCCTGGGCGAGCTGCGCGCCCTGCCGGACCCCGATTTCCACGGCCCCACCCTCGACGTGGCCTACCCGAAGGAACTGGAGATCGCCCACGTGCTGCGCTGCGCCGGCCAAGCCGAGGAAGCCCGCCAGCTTTGCGCCGCCGTCGCCCCGGCGCTGGCCGAGCGGGTTCGCGCCAGTCCGCAGGACGCCCCGCTGCGCATGAAATGGGCGCAGGCCCTGGCCGGCGCGGGCGACGCGGAGACGGCCCGGCGCGAGGCCGAGGCGGCCGTGCACCTCCTGCCCGAAAGCCGCGACGCCATCACGGGCACCAACCTGCTGACCGAGCACGCCAAGCTCCTGGGGTTCGTCCACCAGCCGGAGGAAGCCTGCGCGCTCCTCGATCACCTGCTTTCCCGGCCCGGCCGGCTCAGCCCCACCCGGCTCCGCTATTCTCCGGAATGGGACGCGCTCCGCGGCTACCCGCGCTTCGAGCGGATCGTGTCCGCACGCTAAGGGGGATTTGCGCGAGATCTTTATGGAGTGCGGGAGCTTGCTCCCGCTCTCAACACGGCGGTGCCGAAGCCGGGGATGCGGATTTTCGTCGGCCGCACCGACCTCGTTCGAGTCCAGGTTGAGAGCGGTGGCAAGCCACCGCACTCCAAAACGCCGCCAACCTTGCCCAGCCCCGCGCCCGGCGCGATCGAGCGCGGGGAGGAATCCAGGCGCGTTCCGCACCGCGCTGGCGCAAGGAATCGCGCCGTCCACCGTGGCGAGGCCTTCCGCCCGTTTTCAGGGAGATGGAGCGAATGCAAAAGGCAAAGGGGAGCGTGGGCGTCCCCCCCGGGGGGGGGCGCAACGGGGGGGGGGGGGGGCGCCCCGCAGGGGGGCGCGGGGGCGCCCCGCCCCCCCAATTCCTGCCGCGGGCGCGCCCGGGGCGCCCCCCCGGGCGGGGGGGGGGGGCACGCCCACGCTCCCCTCTTCACCAAACTGCCGTCGCTCAACCTTACTGAAAATGGGTGTATCACCTAAGCCCCTCACCGGGCCACCTCGGCCGCGGGCAGGCGCTCGCCGCGGGCGTCGATGCGCTGCGTCTCGATCACCGCGCGGGTTTGCGCGTCGTAAATCTTCCGCACCCGCGCCGCCCCCTCGACCTCGGCAGGCGCGCCGTCCGGGCCGAAGTAGCGCGTTTCCTCCGGCTCGCCCCACGGCGTGAAGGTTTCCGTGGCGCGCGCCCAGCCGCCCCGGCCGGCCACCGGCTTGCCGTCGGCGTCGAAGAGGTTGCGCTCGACCCGGTTCCCGGCCTCGTCGTAGCGCGCGCTGGCGCGGGCGAGCCCGTCGGCCATCACCACGGGCCGGCCGTCGAGGTCGAAGAACGCCACCTCGACCTGGTTGCCGCGCTCGTCGTAGCGCACCGTCTGGCGGTGGTAGCCGCCACGCTGCCGGACCGGCTCGCCGCGCACGCCGAAGAAGGACTGCTCGACCTCCCGGCTGCGCTCATCATAGCGCTTGGCCAGGCGCGCGAACCCGCCCGCCGAGAGCGCCGGCTGGCCGGTGGCGTCGAGGAAGTCGCGCTCAATCTGGTTGCCCCGCTCGTCGTAGCGGGCGCTCCAGCGCGGCGCCCCGTCCGCGATCGGCGCCGGGCCACCGTTCTCATCGAAGTAAGTGGCCTCGGTGATATTACCGTGCTCGTCGTAGCGGGCGGTCCAGCGCGCGTAGCCGTCGCGGTGCCGGATGGGCTGGCCGTCGGGGCCGAAGAACGCGCGTTCCACCTCGCGGCCGCGCTCGTCGAAACGCGACGTCCAGCGCGCGACGTTTTCCTCGTGCAGGGCAGGCCGCCCGTCCGAGCCGAAGAACGCGCGCTCCACCTCGTTCCCCTGCCCGTCGAAGCGCGCCGCAAAGGCGGCGAAACCGCCTTTCGTCACCGCCGGCTGTCCGTCCGGGCCGAAGTAGGCGGCCGCGACCAGGCTGCCCCGCTCGTCGTAGCGGGCGGTCCAGCGCGCGTAGCCGTCGCGGTGCCGGATGGGCTGGCCGTCGGGGCCGAAGAACGCGCGTTCCACCTCGTTGTCGCGCTCGTCGAAGCGCGCCGTCCATCGGGCCGCGTTCTCGCGCACGAGCACCGGCCGGCCCGCGGCGTCGAAGAAGGCGCGCTCGGTCTGGTTGCCGCGCTCGTCGTAGCGCGCCACCCAGCGCGCGTGCCCGTCGGCCAGCCGCGGCGGCGCGCCGTCCAGGCCGAGGAAGCGCTTCTCCACGAGGTTGCCGCGCTCATCGTAGCGCTGGTCGCACTTGGCGAAGCCCTCGCGGTGCAGCGTGGGGCGGCCCGCGGCGTCCAAATACGCGCGCTCGGTCTCGTTGCCCCGCTCGTCGTGGCGCGCTCTCCACCCGGCGAATCCCTCGCGCCCGAGCGCCGGCTGCCTGTCGGCGCCGAGAAAAAGCCGCTCGGTCTCGTTGCCGCGCTCGTCGAAGCGCGAGCGCCACCCGGCGAAGCCTGCCCGGTTCAGCGCGAGCCGACCCTCGCGGTCCAGGAACTCCAGGCTGACCAAGTTCCCCCGCGCGTCGTGGCGCAGCCGGATGCCGGCGGCTTCGCCTTGGAAGCGCGTGGGCTTGCCCTCCCGGTCCAGGAACGTCACGCTCGCCGGGTTGCCGAGGGGATCGTAGGTCATCGCGGCGCGCACGTAGCCGTCCCGGTGCAGGACCGGGCGGCCCTCGGCATCGAGAAAGGTCTCCTCCACCTCGTCGCCGCGGGCGTCGCGGCGGAGCTGCCGCGCGACGGTCCCGGAGCGCGTGCGCAGCGGCCGACCCTCGGCGTCGAGGAACGTGGCCTCGACGACCAGCCCCAGCTCCCCGTGGCGAAAGGCCTGGCCGAAGGCGCCGTCCGAGTCGGCGCGCGGGGCGTGAAACGCATTCAGGAAGTATCGCCGTTCCAAGCGCCCGCCCACCCCGTAGAGCAACTGATGGGAAGTGATCTCGGTGCGCGTCCGGGCGCTCGCCCCGGGGTCCGCCGCCACGTCGAGGCTGGACTCGGCCAGTTGCGCCAGCGGGGCGCCGCGGGGCTCGGCGCGGAACTCTACGAAGCCCTCGCGGCCGCCCCCGGCGCGCTCGCGCAGCGGCGTGAACTCCTTGCGCGCCACGATGCGGCCGGTGTGGTTGCGCAGCGTGATGGCCTCGAGGCGGCCGTCCTCCGCGTAGGCCAGTTCCTGCTGCGCGGCGTTGAGCGGGTCGGCGTCCGTCCACAGGAAGCCGGCGGGATTCAGGAGCTGGCCGGAGCCGTTGAGGCGCAGGATGCGGCGCACCTTGCCGCGCGACGACTCGACGCGGTAGGTGGCGCCGCGCCGCGACACGTCCTCGGCGCGCACCGGCCCCGCTCCCTCGGGGACACCCCAGCGCCCGGCCAGGTGGGCATACCAGGCGACCTTCGTGCGCGTGTGGTCCCACCAGCCCAGCGCCGCCCCGAGCAGCAGCAGTGCGCCGAGCGCCGCCAGCGCGAGGCGGCGGCGGCGGCGCACCGCCTCACGCCGCGCAAAGGCGTCGTAGCCCAGCCCGGTCATGCCGGCCACGGCCTTGAGGAAGGCGGACGTCCACCCATCGCCGCCGGGGCGCAGGTCGCCGCCGATGGGCTCCACGCGCTCGGTGCCAAGCGCGCCATTGGAATCCACCGGATGGCGCAACGCGGGCGGAAAGCATTCTTCCGCCTCGCGGCCGGGAAGGTCCGAGGCGTTTGGCTCGCCGGCCGCGATAAAGGCGAGGACGCGATCCTCGCGGCCCAGTGACTTGAAGTAGCGCACCTCCTCGTTCACCCAGCGCGAGCGCGCCGCCGCCGGCGTGCAGATCACGATGAGGAATCGCGACGCGCGCAGCACGTCCTCGATGGTGGCGCCGAGGCTGTGCGAAAGGGGCAGTTCCTCGCGGTCGCGGAAGACCGGGAAGAGCTTGGGTGGCGCCGGCTCGCGGTCGCGCCCCGGCCGGCCGACGAGCGCGCGGGGGATGCGATAGGTTTCCAGCGCGCGATGCAAGCGCTGGGCGATCTTGGCGTCCTTCGAAGAGTAGGAAAGAAACGCCCAGTAACGATGCGACGGCGCGGCGGCAGGGGCGTTCATCGGTTCAATCTCCATTCGGCGTCCAGGCCTGGAAAGGATGCGAACATGCCAGAGGGGATTTCACCGCCCAAGGTCCATAATCATGCCGAATCGATTCGATCCCTCCTTCTCCTCACCACAGCGTTTTCGATCCAAGCGGTGGCACCTGTCGAGCATCCCCTCGCAAGGTCGGCCGAGGGCTTTGGAGGGCGGTGCCTCCCCGCAAGCCACCGCCTGCCGATGCGACAAACCGGATGAAAACGTTCCAAGTCCACGCTGGTCCACGCGGCGTTCCGCAAACGAGAGCGGGCGCTCCCTTTCGGAAGCGCCCGCTGGGTGTTGCGCGCAATACGCGCTCCGCGTGCCCGACAAGCCAGCGATGGCGCCGCTCAGGCAGCCATGGCGACCGGCGCCGCGGCACCCATCGGCACGATGGCCGCGGCCGGCGGCGGCGGCGACGCCTCGCCAGCCGTGCCCGAGGACAGCGCGTCCTGGGCGTTCTTCAGCTCCAGGTTCCTGGCGCGCGTCTGCCGCCCCTTGTCGGCGCGGGCCTCGATGTGCGCGCGCAGCGCGTCGAGGGCCGGGTGGCTGGCCACCTGCAGGCCGCCGCGCACCAGGATGCGGTAGGCGCCCAGCGCGGCCGCGTAGCAGTCGGCCTCCATCCCGTCGATGGTGTCCGCGATGTCCTGGGCGAGCTTCCGGATGGCCGGCAGGCGCTCGCGCAGCTCCTGGCTGGTCTGCCAGTCGCGCAGCGTGTCGGCGGGCCGGAGCAGGTCGGGCACCAGGCCCGGCTGGGCCTGGAGCAGCGCGGCGTAGTCGGCCGCGAAGGCCGCGTTGGCCACGTCCACGCGCAAGAGGTGGCGGCGCTCCGCTTCGCCCAGGGGCTGCAGGAGGGGGGCATACTCG
>CALMOL010000112.1 GCA_937871685.1 uncultured Verrucomicrobiota bacterium | reverse complement strand
CAGCGCGCCATCGGCGAGGCGCACGCCGGCACCGTGCGCTCCATCCAGCTCGCGTGGAACCCGCCGGCGCCGGAGGCCGGCGCGACCGAGGACGAGATCGGGTCCGCGCTCGCCCCTTCCCGACGCCTGCGCACCATCGAGCCGGGGCCGGACAAGCCCGACGAGGCCATGTCCACGCTTTCCAAGGGCGCCTTCGACTGCGGTGAACTGTTCCTCGCCTCGGAGATCGCCCGCTGCGGCCTCAAGGCGGTGAGGAAACTTCGCGAAGGCGCGGCGAAGCCCCCGCCCGGCCTCGACGAGCTCGAAGCCACCCTCCTCCACCGCCAGACCTTGTGCGCGGCCGGCCTTGGCAACTTCGACGAGGCTGGGAAACTCATCGAGCGCGCCATCGAGCTCCAGCCCGGCCATGCCGACCTGCGCGCCGCGCGCGGCCGCCTCGCCAAGGACCGCGCCCAGGCCGCCGAGCTGGGCACCGCCTGGGAACTGCTCAACCAAGCCCGCGACGAATACGCCGCCGCGCTCCCCCTCGCGACCAAAGCCAGCGACCAGGCCTACCTCGAGATCAACGTCGCCGCCGTCTCCCTGTGGATGGGCGACCATGATATCGCCGTCGCCGCCGCCGAGCGGGTGCGCGCCCTGCTGCCCCGCATCAAGGACGACATGTGGAAACCCCTCACCGAGGCCGAGATGCACCTCATCCTCGGCGAGACGGACGAGGCCCTCGCGCACTACCAAGAGGCCCGCCGCGCCCTCGGCGCCGAGGGCAAGTGGCGTCCCCTCCACGCCGCGCGCCGGCAGGCCCTGCGCCACGCCGGGGCGCTCGGCATCCCCGAGCGCGAGATCCAGGAAGCCTTCGCCTTCCCCGTGCTGATCGCCTTCTCCGGTCACATGCCCGATCTTCCCGACCGCTCCCGGCCGCGCTTCCCCGCCGCCTGGGAGCGCGCCGCCGCTGATGCCCTAGCGCGCAAGCTCACCGAGATCCGCCCCGGCTTTGCGCTTCTCTCGGCCGCGGCCGGCGGGGACCTCCTCTGCCTCGAGGCGCTCAGCCAGCTGTCCTCGCCCATGCCGGAGCGCCACATCGTGCTGCCGTGGAAGAAGCAGGAGTTCATCCGCGAGAGCGTCGCCCGCCCCGCCGACCCCAACGGCCCCCGCTGGGCAGCCAGCTTCGAGCAGGCCCTCGCCGAGGCCACCACCGTCTCCTACCTCTCCCAGCAGACCAAGCCCGGTGGCACCGGCGCCGCGCACGGCCTCGTCTTCGAGCACCTGAACCGCTGCCTCGTCGGCATGGCCCTGCTGCGCGCGCGCATGCTCGACCTCGAGGTCGTCCCCCTCGTGCTTTGGGACGGCAAGGACGGCCAGCCCGGCGGCACCGGCAGCTTCAGCCACGAGTGGGAACGCCTCGGCTTCAACGTCGTGCGCGTGTCGCCCTCCGGCCGGGAGATCGAGCTCGCCGGCCAGCCACGCGTCAGCCCCGCCCCGGCCGGTCGTCGCGACGGCCCGGCCCTCCACGCGAGCGTTCATTCCGGCCGGCCCACGGTGCAGACGATGCTCTTCGCCGACGTGAAAAACTATTCGAAGATCACCGAGGACCGCATCGGCCAGTTCGCGCCCGAGTTCTTCGGGGAAATTTCGCGCCTGCTCGACGCCGAGCGCCGGGACCGCCCCGTGTTCACCAACACGTGGGGCGACGCCCTCTACTTCGTGTTCGACGAGGCCGCGCAGGCCGGTCGCTTCGCCCTCAAGCTGGCCGAGCACATCGCCGGAGTGAAATGGGACGAGCGCGGGCTGCCCGCCGAACTCGGCCTGCGCATCGCCCTGCACACCGGGCCGGTGCTCATGGGCGTGGAGCCCATCCTGCGGCAGATCACCTTCATGGGCTCGCACGTTTCGCACGCCGCGCGCATCGAGCCAGTCACGGAAACCGGCGAGGTGTGGGCCAGCGAATCCTTCGCCGCGCACGTGGCCGTCGCGGAAAAGGCCGCCGGCGCCGAGCCCACCGGCTTCTGCCTCGACTACCTCGGCCAGGTGGACTTCGCCAAGAACTACGGCCGCTACCCCCTCTTCCGCGTGCGCCGCCCGGCGGGCTGAGACCGGCGCCGCGCCGGTGCCCCGGTCCCGCCAGCTTTTTTTGAAAAGGTTTCACCCGCCGCCGTTGGATGTCGGCAAACCCCTCCACCCTGTCACCATGCCTGCCGCCCCGGTCTTCCGCGTCTTCGTCTCCTCTCCCAGCGACGTCGGCCGCGAGCGCGAGATGGCGCGCAAGGTGTGCGAGCGCGTCGAGGGTCGCCTTGGGGGAAGGCTCAGGATCGAGCCCTACTTTTGGGAGGAAAAGCCCATGCTCGCCAACCGCGGCGACTTCCAGGAGCAAATCATCGAGCCAGCCGAGTTCGACCTCTTCATCTGCATTCTGTGGTCGCGCCTGGGATCGCGCCTGCACCCTGGCAAGCACCGTCGCGCCGACGGCAGCGAATACGCCTCCGGCACCGAATACGAGTTCGAGAGCGCCGCGCGCTCGGCCCAGGCCACCGGACGGCCCGACCTGCTCGTGTATCGGCGCTCCGAGACTCCCTACCTCGCGCTCGAACCGAAGGCCGAGGCCGCCGCGCGGCTGGCGCAGTGGGAAGCGCTTCAAGAATTTTGCCGCCGCTGGTTCGCGGACGAGGAGACGGGCGCCTTCAAGGCCGCCTTCAACCGATACGCCGACCTCGCCGCGTTCGAGGAAAAGCTGGAAGCCCACCTTCTCGAGCTCGCCCGCGGGCGCCTTGGCGCGGCCGGCGCCGATTCCCCCGGCCAGGCCCCGACGTGGGTGCAGGGATCACCCTACCGCGGCCTACAGGTCTTTGAGATGGCGCACGAGCCGGTTTTCTTCGGCCGCACGAAGGCGCGCGACGAGGTGCTCGACGCCCTGCGCACCCGCTGGGTGAGCGAGCGATGCCCCTTCGTGCTCATCTTCGGTGCCAGCGGCAGCGGCAAGAGCTCGCTGCTGCGCGCGGGCATCCTCCCCTGGTTGACGAAGCCCGGCGTCGTCGAGGGCGTGGATCGCTGGCGCTGGCTCTTGTGGCGCCCCTCGGACACGCCGTCCGGCGGCGACTTGCTCGACGGCCTCGCCACCGCGCTGCTGGCCCCCGGTGCCCTGCCCGAGCTGGGGATCGACGGCACCAGCGCAAGGACGCTCGCCGCGATGCTGCGCCAGAATCCCGCGGGCGCAGGCCTGCTCCTCAAGGGCGCCCTCTCCCAGGCCGCCGCTGAAGCGCAGCGGCGCGAAGACCTTCCGCGCCAGCCCTTGACTTGCCTGGCCGTGGGCCTGGACCAGCTGGAAGAGACCTTCACCGCCGCCGAGCGGTTCTCGCCCGAGGGATGCACCCGGTTCTTCCGGGTGGTCGCGGCCTTGGCGCACTCGGGCCTCGCGTGGATCGTGGGAACGCTGCGCAGCGACTTCTACGCTCGCTGCGAGGAGCATCCCGAGCTGGTGGCGCTCAAGCAGGACAAGGGTCAATACCACCTGCTGGCACCTTCGGCCGCGGAACTCTCCCAGATGATCCGCCTGCCGGCCGAGGCCGCCGGCGTCCTCTTTGAGGAGCACCCGGAGAAGGGCCGGCTGGAGGACACCCTGCGCGACGAGGCGCTCGCGGAGCCAGGCGCCCTGCCGCTGCTGGAATACGCGCTGGATGAGCTTTACCGCGCCGGGGCGGAGAAGGGCCTGCTCACCCACGCCGACCACGAGAAGCTTGGCGGCGTGGAGGGTGCCCTGGCCCGACGGGCGGAGGAAGTCTTCGCCACGCTGTCGGCGGGGGCGCAAGCCTCGCTCGACGGCGTGCTGCGCCAGCTCGTGCGCATCAGCGAAGGCGGGGAGGAAGCAGTGGCGCGGCGCACACCCTCCCACGCGGCCCTCACGGGCGCGCCGGGGCCCAGGGAATTGGTCGAGGCCTTCCTGGACGCGCGCCTGCTGGTCGGTGACCAGGATGCCGGTGGCGAGCGCATCGTCACCATGGCGCACGAGTCTCTTCTGCGAAGCTGGCCGCGCGCGGTGGCGTGGACCAAGGCCAACCGCGACTTCCTGCGCGTGCACGCTCGCTTGGGCGCGGCGCTGGCTCGCTGGCAGGCCGAGCACCAAGGCAGCGATTTTCTCTTGCCCATGGGCCGCCCCTTGGCCGAAGCCGAGGATCTTCTTGCCGGGCACGCCGACATCCTGAACCAAGCCGAGCGGCAGTTCATCGTCGCCTCGGTGGAAAAGCGCGAGGCGGCGGCGCGGGAGCGCGAGAAGATTCTGGCTGAGCGGGAGCGGAGCTTGGCGGAAACGCGCCGTCTGCTGGCCGAGGCCGCGCGAAATGACGTGCTGGAGGCCAGCGGTTGCTTCGCCCGTGGCGAGCAGGCGCGCGCCTTCGCGCACTTGGCTCGCTCGCTGCGCTATGATCCCACCGGCCCGGCGGCCCCGTCGGCGGTGATTCTCCTGCATGACGCCCGGCTGCAACCGCCGGCAACGCTTTTTCTTGGACACGAAAGCGAGGTGCGCGGCATCGCCTTCTCGCCCGACGGCACGCGCGTGCTCACCGCCAGCTTCGACAAGACCGCGCGCCTGTGGGACGCCCGGAGCGGCCAGCCCGTGGGCGAACCCCTGCGCCACGAGGGCGCGGTGGTCAGCGCCACCTTCTCGCCCGATGGCGCACGCGCGCTCACCGCCAGCGAAGACAACACCGCACGCCTGTGGGACGCGCCGAGCGGCCGGCCCGTGGGCGAGCCCCTGCGCCACGAGGGCGCGGTGCGCAGCGCCACCTTCTCGCCCGATGGCTTGCGCGTGCTCACGGCCAGTGAAGACAAGACGGCGCGCCTGTGGGACGCGCCGAGCGGCCGGCCCGTGGGCGAGCCCCTGCGCCACGAGGGCGCGGTGCGCAGCGCCACCTTCTCGCCCGACGGCACGCGCGTGCTCACGGCCAGCTCCGACAAGACCGCGCGCCTGTGGGACGCCCGGAGCGGCCAGCCCCGGAGCGGCCCCATGCGTCACACAGGGGCAGTGGTCAGCGCCGTTTTCTCGCCCGATGGCTTGCGCGTGGCCACGGCCAGCTCCGACAAAACCGCGCGCCTGTGGGACGCCCGGAGCGGCCAGCCCCTGGGGGGGCCCTTGCGCCACGAGGATTACGTGACCAGCGCGGCCTTCTCGCCCGACGGCACGCGCGTGCTCACCGCCAGCTCCGACAAGACCGCCCGCGTGTGGGACGCCCGAAGCGGCCAGCCCGTGGGCGAGCCCCTGCGCCACCGGGGCAGCGTGAACAGCGCCGCCTTCTCGCCCGACGGCACGCGCGTGCTCACCGCCGGCAACGACCTGGCCGCGCGCCTGTGGGATGCCCGGAGCGGCCGGCCCCTGGGCGAGCCCCTATGCCACGAGGGCGCGGTGGCCCACGCCGCTTTTGCACCAGACGGCACGCGCGTGGTCACGGCCAGTTGGGACAAGACCGCGCGCCTGTGGGATGCCCAGGGCGAGCAGTCCCTGGGCGGGCCGCTGCGCCATGAGGCCACCGTGTGGAGCGTCCTCGTCTCGCCCGACGGCACGCGCGTGCTCACGGCCAGCGAGGACAACACCGTGCGCTTGTGGGACGCGCAGAGCGGCCAGCCCCTGGGCGAGCCCATGCGCCACCCGGGAGGCGTGAAGAGCGCGGCCTTCTCGCCCGACGGCACGCGCGTGCTTGCCGCCGGCTTAGACAAAATCGCCTGCCTGTGGGATGCCCGGAGCGGCCAGCCCCTCGGCGCCCCTATGCGCCACCAGGGCAGCGTGAACAGCGCCGTCTTCTCGCCCGATGGCCTGCGCGTGCTCACGGCCAGCTCCGACAAGACCGCGCGCCTGTGGGACGCCCGGAGCGGCCAGCCCCTGGGCGAGCCCTTGCCCCACGAGGACCACGTGAACCGCGCCATCTTCTCCCCCGACGGCACGCGCCTGCTCACGGTCAGCGAGGATGGAACCGCGCGCGCGTGGGACGCCCGGAGCGGCCAGCCCCTGGGCGAGCCCTTGCGCTATGAGGGCGAGGCGCTCAGCGCCATCTTCTCCCCGGATGGCCCGCGCGTGCTCACGGTCAACGGCGACCGCATCGCGCGCCTGTGGGACGCGCAGAGCGACCATTTCCTGCGCCACGAGGGCGCGGTGGAAAGCGCCGCGTTTTCGCCCGACGGCACGCGCGTCCTCACAACCAGCTTGGACAAGACCGCGCGCCTGTGGGATGCCCGAAGCGGCCAACCCCTGGGCCAGCCCTTGCTCCACGAGGACCACGTGAACAGCATCACCTTCTCCTCCGACGGCTTGCGCGTGGTCACGGCCAGCGGTGAAGCCGCGCGCCTGTGGGACGCGCAGAGCGGCAAGTCCCTCGGCGAGCCCTTGCGCCACGCGGGCGAGGTGGTCGGCGCCACTTTCGCCCCAAGCGGCCTCCAAGTGGTGACGGCCAGCTGCGACAGGACCGCGCGGATCTGGATGGTTCCTCCGCCCGATGCCGGCCCGGTGCCCGCGTGGTTTTCCACGTTCCTGCGCTGGCGCGCCCAAGCGCGGCTCGATGAGAGCGGCATCTTCCGCCACGAGTCCGGCGCAGAGCAAGTGTCCACGCGCAAGGAACTTGTCGATGCCCTGGCGATCATCCCAGCGGGCGACAAGTCCTTCTACGGGCAGTTCGCGCGCCGCTTCATGCCGGAGGACGCGCCGGCGTCCGCGGAGGCCAAGGCGGCCTTCGATCAGCCGACGGGCGGATGATTTTCGGACATTGGCCACCCCCGGGCAGGAAGCCAAAACGCTTTGTGGCCGCAGGCCGGGAATGCCGCCGTCGAAGCGCGAGGCAAATCACCGGCAACCTGCGCCGGCCCTCTGGCTGGCCGGATCAGGGAGTCGCGCCTGCCCTGAGGCCGCGGCGGAACTTCTCGATCTTGGGGCGGGAAACGAACTGGCAATACGGGTTGCCGCCATTGTTTGCCACGTAGTCCTGGTGATAGGCCTCGGCGGGGAAGAACTTGGTGAGCGGCGCGATCTCGGTGACGATGGGGCGCGGCCAGTTGGCTTGGGCGCGGGTGCGGGAACGCTCGGCGGCGGCGCGCTGGGCGTCGTTTTCGTAGAAGATGGCGGAGCGGTATTGGGTGCCGACGTCGTTGCCCTGGCGGTTGAGCTGGGTGGGATCGTAGGAAATCTGCGCGGGGTCGAAGGTGACCTGGATGACCTCGGCGTGGCCGGTGCGGCCGGAGCAGACGGCTTCGTAGGTGGGCTTGGGGTCGGTGCCCCCGGCGTAGCCGGAGACGACCTTGCTCACGGCGGGCACCAGCAGGAAGCAGCCCTCGACGCACCAAAAGCAGCCGCCGCCAAGGGTGGCCGTTTCGGTGGAGGCGGAAGGGGCTGGCGGGGATGCGTCGCTCATGCGGGGACGGTAGTCGAGGCCCGGCGGAGAGGCACATCGGCTGACGCGGATTGCGCAGATTCCCGGCGGTCGGGCCCGCGCCGGTGCGCGGATTTCCTTCCCTCCGATCCGCGCTACGCTTTCCCGCTCATGCCAACCCTCCGCTTCACCAAGATGAACGGCGCGGGCAACGACTTCGTCCTGCTCGACAACCGCGCCGGCACCCTGCGCCTCACCGCCGGGCAAATCGCTCGCCTGTGCGACCGCCATCGCGGCGTGGGCGCCGATGGGGTGCTTTTCCTCGAGCCGGCCGCCAACGGCGCGCAGCACCGGATGCGCTACCACAACGCCGACGGCGGCGAGGCCGAGATGTGCGGCAACGGCGCGCGCTGCTTCACGCGCTTCGCCCGGCGCTCGGCCGGCGGCGCGGGCGAGGTGTCATTCGAGACACAGGCCGGCGTGATCCGCGCGGAACTGATCGAGGGCGAGCGTGTCCGCCTGCGCATGACCGATCCTACCGACCATCGCCCCGGCCGGCGCCTCGCGGCCGAGGATGGCGAGTGGACGGTCCACCATCTCAACACCGGCGTGCCGCACGCCTGCGTCTTCGTGGATGACCTGAAAGCCGTGCCGGTCGTCCCGCTCGGGCGCGCGTTGCGGCGGCACGCCGAGTTTCAGCCGGCCGGCGCGAACGCCAACTTCATCCGCGTGCTCGGCCCGCAGGAAATCGCCATCCGCACCTACGAGCGCGGCGTCGAGGATGAGACGCTCGCCTGCGGCACCGGCGTGACGGCCTCCGCTTTGATCCACGCCGCGCTCTCCAGCGCCGCCTCCCCCGTGGCCGTGCGCGTGCGCGGCGGCGACACCTTGGAAGTCGGCTTCCGCCGCACGTCGGACGGGCGCTTCACCGATGTCACCCTCGCCGGCCCGGCGGACTTTGTGTTCGAGGGCGAGATCGAGGTCTGAACCGAAAGGATGGACCGAACCGAGAGGATGGAAGATGGCGGGAAGCCTCCGAGGAGTTGCGCCTCGTCCTGACCCGCCGACTCCTTCTCAATCTCTCGGCCAGCTTTCTCGTTTCCTGCCATCTTCCATCCTCCATCCTCTCCCCCCTTCTCCGCCATGCCCGCCGCGTTCCAAGGCACTTACACCGCCATCGTCTCGCCCTTCCTGAACGATGAGTTCGACGATGCCTCCTACATTCGCCTGCTGGAGCACCAGATCGCCGGCGGCGTCACCGGGGTCGTGCCGGTGGGAACGACGGGAGAATCACCCACCGTCTCGCCCGCGGAGCACCTCGCGCTCGTGCGGCGCGCGGTCGAGATCGCCGGCGGGCGCTGCGAGGTGGTGGCCGGAGCGGGGTCGAACGACACCCGCAAGACCGTGGCGCTCGCGCGGGAATGCGCGGACGCCGGCGCGGACGCCCTGCTGCTCGTCGCCCCGTATTACAACAAGCCGTCCGCGGAAGGCTTGTTCCGGCACTTCGGCGCGGTGGCGCGCGCCACGGACCTGCCGGTGATGCTCTACTCGATCCCCGGCCGCTGCGGCATCGAGATTCCCATCGAGACGATGCGGCGCCTTCACGCGGAGTTCCCGCGGGTGCGCGCGGTGAAGGAGGCCGGCGGCACCGTGGAGCGCGTGAGCCAGATGCGGCAGATGCTGCCGGAAACCTTCCAGATCCTGAGCGGCGACGACTCGCTCACGCTGCCCTTCCTGAGCGTCGGCGCCGTGGGCGTGGTGAGCGTGGCGTCGAACGTGGTGCCGGCCGAGATCGTGGCGCTCGTGAATCATTTCACCGCCGGCCGCACCGCCGAGGCGCGCCGCGTGCACGAGCGGCTGTATCCGCTCTTCCGCGAGCTCTTCGTCGAGCCGAATCCCGTGCCCGCCAAGCGCGCGCTGCACCGGCTCGGCATCCTCGCCAGCCCCGAGGTGCGCGGCCCGCTGTGTGATCCCACGCCGGAAAACGCCGCGAAGCTCGACGCCCTGTTCGACCGCCTCGGACTGCCGAGAGAGACCGAAAAGATGGAGGATGGAAGATGGCAGGCGCTTTCCTCGCGTTGAGCGCGCCCCATCGCCAGGAAATCTCCCTGCCATCTTGAATCCTCCGTCCTCTCGGCATGGCTCCCCCTCTCCGTCTCGTTCTCATCGGCGCCACCGGCCGGATGGGCCAGTCGATCACCGCGTGCGCCAAGCGAGGCCCGGATGAATGGCAGATCGCCGCCGCCCCGCGCCGCGGCGATGACCTCGCCGCCGCCTGCGCCTCCGGCGACGCGGTCCTCGACGCGGCCCTGCCGGAGGCCGCCGCCGACGTGATCGCCGCGGCACGGACCGCGCGCCGGCCGCTCGTCGTCGGCGTCACCGGGCATGACGACACCCAGCGAGCGCTCCTCGCCGAGGCCGCGCGGGAAATTCCCCTCCTCCTCGCCTCGAACTTCTCCGTCGGCGTGAACGCCCTGTTCTGGCTCGTGCGCCGCGCCGCCGAGATCCTCGGCCCGGACTTCGACCTGGAGATCATCGAGACGCACCACCGCCTCAAGAAAGACTCTCCCAGCGGCACCGCCCGCCGCCTCGCCGAAGTGCTCGCCGAGGCGCGCCAGCTCTCCTACGAGCGCGACGCCCGCCATGGCCGCGCCGGCCTCGTCGGGCCGCGCGCCGCCGACGAGATCGGCATGCACGCCGTGCGCGGCGGTGACGTGGTGGGCGAGCACACCGTTCTTTTTGCCGGCGTCGGCGAGCGCGTGGAACTCACGCACCGCGCTTCCTCCCGCGAGACCTTCGCGCTCGGCGCCCTGCGGGCCGCCGCCTGGCTCGTGCGGCAGCCCGCCGGCCGCATTTACGACATGGAAGACGCGCTCGGGCTGCGCGATGCGTCCCGATAAATGCGCTGGGCTTTGTAAGCCGATGCTGGCCTCGCCCGCCCGAGCATTCTCGACCGCAGGGGTCGCATCCGCCTGAGCTCGGCCTTGCGAGGTCGGCCAATGCAACAAGCCGGATCGCGGCGCTCAAGGCGAAAGGCTCGAGGGGGTGCAGGACCGAGGGCGTCGGCTCCCAGCGAAGGCTCGCGCTAGAGCATTTTCGATCCAGCTTGTCGCGCTAAGTGACTACGAACAAATATCTCGGTGTCTCGCTTCTGGAGGCCCGCACCTTCCCACCGACTTTCTTTCTCGTAGTCACTTAGAGCGTTTTCGATTCAGGCGATCGCATCAGATCGAAGCCCTTTGCGAAAGGTCGGCCGAAGGCCTTGTTGTCCCTTCGCCGGCTTCCTTTGGTCCTTCGAGCCGTTCCGGGGGTCCTGCGAAAGGTCGGATGGAACTCGTCAAGACTCCCAGAGATCGGGCGCCGGCTTCCCGGCAGTCTGCGAACCCTTGGAGGAGGTCCTGCGAAGGGTGAGACTGGTCCCCCGAAGCGTCCCGGGAACCCTCCGATGGCTTCGCCGCAGCCTTCGACGACTTCGCGGAAGTCCCCGATCCCTTGGGAAGGACTTTTCGCTGGGTCCGCTTGATCCTTCGCAGACTTCCAGGAACTCTTCGCTGACTTCGCGGAAGCCAGCGATCACTTGGCGGGACTCTCCGACCACTTCACGGAAGCCTCCGATCACTTGCTGGAAGTCAGCGAACACTTGGCGGAAGTCAGCGATCACTTGGCGGGACTCTCCGATCACTTGGCGAAAGTCATCGCAGGATCAATCTCGTCCTACGAAGGCTTCCGCAGAGTCTTCGAAGAGTCGCGCGGAAGTCTCGCGAGAGTCTGGGCGAAGTCTTCGGAGGGCCTTTCCTGGGTTCGAGGAGCGATTCGCTTCTGGAGTCTGCGCCGGGCGGGCTGGATCATCATCGATTCCGGCCGTCGCACGTGGCCCAGGTGATACCCGCCAAGGGCGCCAGCTTTTTGGAGCGCGGTATTCTGGAACTGCGTTGGCGTTGAGGCCGTGGCCACGCATCTGAGCGCGCTGTCGGGGCACCGAACCACAAAACCCGCCCAGCCTCTTGTAAGCCGCCTGCAACGAGAGCAACAACTCGGATCGAAAACACTCTAATGCTGGGTGTGAACTGTCTTGGCTCCAGTCCCGCCGGGAACCGGCTGAGGAGAGTCCCCCGTTGAAACGCTTGTCGCTACCCGCATCCCTTGGTGGGTGGCCGGTTTCTGCAAGACTTCGACCGGTCCCGGGGAGGGCGCGGCGTCTCGCCCGCCGCCGATGGGCGTCTTGCCCGAGGCAAGCCACCGGTTTCTCTCGGAGATACCGGACAGAATCCGCGGCGCTGGCAGGCGGCACCGCGGGCGCGCGGCCGGCGGCGGGCGCGGTTCAGAATTCCAGTTCCTGCGGCGCTTCGACGCAGGCGCGCAGGGCGGCGTCGGGCTGGCAGATGAGAAGGTCGAAGGGGAGGACGTCGCCGGCGGGGACGCGCTTGAGGTTGGCGGTGTGGGCGTCGCCGACGAGGAGGTTGTCCTCGGCGCGGTAGTAGGTCTTGGCGTTGACGGCGCGGAACTGGTGGGCGCGGAAGAATCCGGCCACCTCGGCCGCGGTGGGCGGGCGGCCGGGGATGTGGCGCTGGGAGGTGACGAGTTGCCAGCCGGCCGGCGTGACGATGACGCCGTGGAAGCGCACGTCGTCGCCGAGGCGCTCGCCGGCCAGACGCAGGCGCTCGAGGTATTCGGAGGGCAACGCCAAGCGCACCTCGAAGGTGCCGCGCACGCCGGGGACGGGGTTGCGCGCGGCGAGGATCATGCCGGCGCGACCGGGCAGCGTGAGCTTGAACCAGCGGTCGTTGGCGAAGTCGTGGAAGCCCTGGTGCTCGCCTTGCTCGAACTCGACGAGTTCGGTCAGCGTGGGGGCGAGGAGGCGCCCATGTCGTTCGGCCCATCGGGTGAGAAGGCCGCCTTCTCGTCGAAGGGCTTCCTCCCGACCGAGGCGAGGCTCGCGCGCATCTCCTCCATCGGCCGCGCCCGCTCGGCGGAGGTGGTGCGCGGCAGCTTGGCGCGCGTCTTCCGAAGCTTCTCCGCCGATTCGGCGGGGGTCAGGAAGAGGCGGGGTTGCTTGGCCATCGGGAGAGAGAGCGTGGGAGAAGAGATCGCGCGCGGCAAGCCCCGCGGCGGCCGGCGTTTCCCCGCGGACGCGCCGACGGGCGGGGCGTGGAGCCGCGGGGACGCTCATGGCGCGAGCATCGCACGGAACCGGGACGCTCCAAGGCGAACGGCGCGGTCCCTGGCGCTGGTGCGGGTGCGCCCGCGCCGGGAACTTCCAGGCGGCTTTGCCGCCGCCGACGGCGCGAGGGATCGCACCGTCCACCTCAAGTATGCCCAATGTGTCACCGGCCGCTTCCGCTGCGTTCAGCGTGGTGCTTTACCGAGGGGCCGGATACGCTTGCCGGTTCCCCACGACCACCCATGAACCACGATCCCGAAAATCAATCCGACGAGGCTGCCAATCGTTTCGAGACCGGCAAGGCCCACGCCAAGCGCGCTGCCGAGGAACTCCGCGCCGCCGCCCAGGCGAAGGCCGGCGAGCTGCGCGAGAAAGCCGGCGCACTCCGAGAGACCGCGGCCGCCAAGGCCCGCGCATGGCGCGACTCCGCCACGGCCAAGGCTGGCGAGTGGCGCGACGCCGCCGCCGCCCGCGCAGAGGAATGGCGCGGACAGGCGCAAGACTATTACGACACCGCGCGCGATCACGCCCGCGTCATCCAGGACGATGGCGAGGCCTTCGTCCGCGAGAACCCCACGCGTTCCGTGCTGATGGCGATGGGCGTGGGCTTCGTGCTCGGCTTGCTCTTCCGCGGTGGGAAGAGGTGAAGCCGGACGCGGTCGGAGGTGCGCGATTTAGCCGTTGGAGAGGCGGTCTGTCTGCGAATGCGGACGTGCCGCCTGTGACTTTTCTCCCGGGTGGTCGCTGCCAGACAACTCGTCCGGCGACCGCCCAGGACACAGTTTGAGGCGGCACGTTCGCATTCGCGGACAGAGCCGCCTCCACAACGGTTCAGCCGATCAGCTTCACCAGGAGCTGCTCCAGCGCCACGCGGTCGTCGGTGGCGACGCCGGTGACGAGCGCGGCGTTCGTTTCCAGGCAGGCCGCGAACCCGGCGCGCAGGCGCGCGAGGTCGTGGCCGGTGGCGGTCTGCGCGGCGAAGCCCAGCGAGAAGGCGTTCACCGTGCCGTCCTTCTTGCGCGGCAGGTGCGCGGTGGCCTCGTCGCCGAGGCGCGCGAGCGCGTCGCCGAAGCGGAAGGCGTTGGCTGGCGGCGGCAGATGGTGGCGGTCGATCAGGTCCTTGACCAGCAGGAGCGAGCGCACCGTCGGCACGATGCTCGCCAGCAGGATGCCCACGGCCTTCTCGCCCTGGTGAAGCAGTTGGTTCACGAGCTCGAGCGCGCACGGCAGGTCCCGCCGCTGAATGGCCGAGCCCAGCTCGAAGACCACGCTCTCGTGCGTGCGGGCGGTCATCGTTTCCACGTCCTCGCGGCGCACCTCGCGGCGCTTTTCGCCCAGCCACAGGTCGAGCTTTTCCAGCTCGTTCTCCACCGCGCGCGAATCGCCGCCGGTGAAGAGGGTGAATAGTTCCAGCGCGTCCGGCGCGAAGCGCAGCCCGCGCGAACCGGCCCGCGCGGACACCATGCCCGCGGCGCCTTCCTCCCAGCCGTCCTTGGAGGTGTCGAGCTTGTCGTGGATCTCCAGCGAGGCGACCTTGCCGAGCGTCTTGTAGAACGAGCGCCGCTTGTCGGGGCTGACCGCGGAGAGGAGGAACTGCACGTCGGGCGGCAGGCCGGCCTTGAGGAGGTCGGCGAGCGCTTCCAGCGCGTCGAGCGTGGATTGCGCGCGGCCGGTGGGCGTGTCGGCGAGAAAGGTGGCGCTCTTGAGCCACACGAGCTTGGCGCCGCCGAAGAAGGGTGGCGTGCGAAGGGCATCGAGCGCCTGGTGGATGCGGTCGGCGGCTTGGCTGGAGCCTTCCACCGCGCCATCGATCACCTCGGCCGAGAGGTCATCCAGGCCGCCCCCGGGCGCGAGCTTGGCGGCGAGGGCGCGCGCCGCCTCCTTGACCGCCCCCTCGTCGGACCCAACCACGGCGTGGAGATTCTTGGCGGCGGGGGGAGCTTTCGAT
>CALMOL010000111.1 GCA_937871685.1 uncultured Verrucomicrobiota bacterium | reverse complement strand
GTAAGAAGTGGGAAGGAAGAAGGAAGAAATTTCGGAGCACTTGGGGATGGCAACGACCACTGGCTCATCCGCCCCCCGCAGGCCGCTCCTCTCCGTTCTCTCGGCGCAGCTTTCTTCCTTCTTACTTCTTCCTTTCGCCGAGCACCTCCTCCGTGCTCTCCACCCGCACGTCGTTCATCATGCCGAGGTAGCGCTCGTAAACCGCCTTGTGCGAGTTGCCCACGATGGCCAGCACGCGCGCGCCGGGCTTGCCGCCGGCCACGGCGCGAATGTTCGCCACCATGCGGAGGTTCCGCGTTTCCCACCACGCCACATACTGGCGGCCGTAACCTTCGGGCGAAGCGTCGAGCAGCGCGGCATCCTGATCGATCGCGGCGAAGGCCTGGCCGGTGGCCGGCTCGTTCGTCCAGCGGTAGTAGGCCAGCAGATCCTCGCCGCTGCGGATGGTGGCGATGCGACCATCGTCCTCGACGCGGAGCTTTCCGGCCGCCGGGCTCTTCCAAATCGCTTCCATCGCCTTGCCCATCGCCTCGCCGGCAGCCCCCGCCTGGAGGCTGTCGGACGTGTGATCGTCCACCGGGAAGACGCGCTCGTGTCCCAGGCGCGCGGCCAGCGCGGCGCCGATCACGTAGCTCTCGTTGAAGCGCCCGCGCGCCTTCTCGAGCTCGGCCACCACGGCCGCGTCGAGGCCGTCGCCCGCGCGCCGCTCCTCGGGCGGCAAGCGCAGCCATTGCACCAGCGCGGAAGGGCGCTCGCCCGCCGCGGCGAATTGCCCGGCGAGCGCGCGCCGCTGGGCCGGCGTGGGCGCGGCCGGCCACGCGGCCAGCGTCTTCTCGCAGGCGGCGATGGCGGCCGGCACCGACAGGCCGGTGGCCTTCTCGGCCGCGCTGGTGTCGGGGCAATACTGCTTCGCCACGTCCGGGTAGCGCGCCGGGTGCCGCCGCAGGAGGTCGCACTGCTCGCCGCTCAGCCCTTCGATGGCGATGAAGTCCGGCTTGGTGGCTGCCAGCCGGTCCAGGAGCAGCCCGACGAACTTCGGATCCACCGACTTCGGGAGCCGCTCCAAATGCGGCGTGCCGAGCACCATCACGCGCGTCGGCTCGCCCGCAAAGGGCGGCGCCGCGACGGCCGAGGATGCGAGGAGCGCGAGCAACAGCGCGGCGAGGCCAGCGAACGGTTTCATGAGGATGATGAAAACGTTTTCCCGCCGTCTTGGAAAGACCCAAGCGCGAGGTCAGGCGTTGTGGTTGTTGAATGGCCGTCTGGGCAGGTCGTTGTATGGCTGCGCGGGCAAATCTTCGAACGGCGTGATGGGATCGAGCGGCGTCCATTTCCGCTCGTCAATCCACCCGTCCGGGTTGATCCGGTGATAGCACGCATGGCAGACGGTCGCGACACGCCAGTCCTGGTTGATCGGAGTGATGAACGCACAATCCAGCTTCAGGAACGGATTCATCGGACCGTCGCTGAGCCCGTCCTCCGGATACGGATAAACCTCTTTCACCGCGGGATCCTTCTCCACGCCGCAAGCTTGGCATCGCACTTTCATCTCGGACAGTCTAGCCGGGATCGAGCGACGCTTTCAACGCCAACGCTCGGAAGGTCGCTCGGCAAGATTTCTTCCTTCTTCCTTCCTACTTTTTCCTTTCCCCGCTCATGCGCGCCGCACGAGCGCCACGCCGTCCACGGTCATCCGGCCATCGGCGGTGGGCGGGGCGTCCACTCGAAAAACGGTGTCGCGGCCCATCATGCCCACCACGAAGGAAGCGCCTTCCCAGCGCGCGATGGGACCTGACACCGAGCGCGACTTCGAGCTGGTGCCGTCCTCGGTCACCACCGTCTTCGACTCGCGAAAGCGCACCTCGCCCTCCGACGTGATCGTGAGTTCCGTCCCCTCCCCCGCCCAGGTGCCCACGTAGCCCTGCTTGTCCGAAGGAATCCCGGCGGCAGCGCCGCCGGTGAACATGCCGATGATGTTTTGGAGAAAGCCCATGGCGCGGAAAGGAAAAGGTAGGAAGGAAGAAGGAAGAAACTCGGCCGATATGATGGAGAAAATCGATCTCCGGGGGCGCACGAAACCCATTCCGTCGCCCTCCTCAAGCGCTCCGAATTTCTTC
>CALMOL010000110.1:763-2669 GCA_937871685.1 uncultured Verrucomicrobiota bacterium | reverse complement strand
AGTGCGTAACGAGAAAACATGGGGGGCCTTCCGGATGCTTTGCTGGTTGTCTCAGTGGATACGTCTGCGGTCCGCCGTCAGCTGCATCTGGGTGGGGGCCCGGCGGGGACTCTGGATACCAGCGCGCGGTGGGCGGTCGAGGGGCTGCATCCCAGAAGCGCTCGCTGGCGAAGGCGGGTCGTGGCCGATCCGGCGCACGTCGAAGCCCCGGCAATCCACCTGTCAGGTCCGCGCTGGCGCCGGAAAGGTGCCGCAATGCACTGGGCGAGTGCAACGAAGTGGTTTTCAGGTGAAACGTTGTGCCCTCAAGATGGAAGCGAGCGTCTTCAAGGCTCGTCCAACCGTGCCGCCGGTCCTTCGATGCGCCTGAAAAATGAAATGCTGGATCCGCAAGGTGGGTAATTGCACTTTCAAGATGAAATTATCCACCTTTGGAGTTAGGCAATCGCGCTTGGGAGCACAATTATGGACCTCCGGACTCCGGCGTTTCGCTTCTGAAACGCAATTGCCGACCTCTAGAGTCTAGCGTTTTGGTTTCAATGTGGAATTACCCACCTCTGAAGTTCAGCATTTCAACTTGGAAGGGAAATTGCCCACCTTTGGAGTTCAGCATTTCGCTTCAAAAGTGCGATTGCCTACCTTCAGGGTTCAGCATTTCCCCGCCGTGGGGTTTGCATTCACCCCCACGCCTGGAGCTTCGACCCCCGCCATGGCCGGATCACCGCTCAGCCTCCTCGGTGGCCCGGGAGCCGTGAGGCGCGGGGTCTGCCCGGTGGCCGCTTGCGCCGGGATGGGCGGGCATTGGTTCGGCGTGTGAGTCAAGCGGCCGGCGGGCGTTGAATTTTGGGCGTTTCCGCCGACTTTCCGGGCCTGAGTTTTCCATGAGCGCCATTTTCCTGCCCCGCCTCGAGACATCCTCGAAGATCTTCGCCCACACGCGCTGGGACGCCATTCCGACCTTGGCCGGCTTCGCCAACTTCGGATACCTGCTCTTTCTGCTTTGGGCGTTCCCACGCCTGCCGTGGTGGGCGATGATTCCGCTGGGCGCCATCTACTCCGTTTCGATCACGGCGAACATCAACGGCATCTCGCACAACTTCATCCACAACCCGTATTTCCGCTGGGAGCCGCTCAACCGGTTCTTCTCGCTGGTGGAGTCCGTGGCGCTGGGCTTCTCGCAGACCTTCTACGACGCCGTCCACACCCGGCACCACATGGGCAACTCGGACAAGCAGGACGAGCAGGGCGAGACGATCGACTGGCTCTCGATCTACCGGCACGGCCACGACGACGAGCCGGAGAACCCGTGGAGCTACGTGTTCCTGTCGTATTTCCGCGATGATCCCAAGGCCATCTTCCGCATGCTCAAGGAGCGCCGGCCCTTCGACGCGTGGTGGGGCGTTTTCGAGATCTCGTGCTTCGTCCTGTTCTTCGCTTGGATGGGCTGGATGAACTGGAAGTTTCTCCTCTTCCTGCTGCCGTTCTACTACCTCGGCCACTGCTTGTCCTACGCGAATGGCTACTGGAAGCACTACGGCTCGAACCCCGACGTGCCGATCGCCTGGGGCGTGAGCACCTACGGGAAGATCTACAATTGGCTCTTCTTCAACAACGGCTACCACGCCGAGCACCATTTCCGGCCGAAGGTGCACTGGACGCAGATGCACGACCTCCACTCGCAGATCGCCGAGGACCAGAAGGCGGCCGGCACGCGCGTGATCAACGCGCCGCACACGCTCGGCTTCCTGGAGCGCCGGGAGAACGTGGTCTTCCTCGGGCCGCCGGGCGTCGGCAAGACGCACCTGGCGATCGCGCTCGCGGTCGCCGCCGCCGAGAGTGGGCGGCGCGTCTACTACGGCACGCTCGCCGACCTGACCGTGCTCGAGACCCGGCAGAACCGCAGCCA
>CALMOL010000110.1:0-753 GCA_937871685.1 uncultured Verrucomicrobiota bacterium | reverse complement strand
TGGATTCCAGCCTGCCGCCGTATCCCGGCAGCCGCGACCGCGACGCGAAGCCGAAGGACGCGGTTGGCGCGGCCTGATCGTCGCGTCGGCGTCGGTCACGCGGGCTTTTCATGACAAGCTGGGCTCGTGAGCTTTCCGCGCCCTGATGGCAGGGCCATGCCTTGACCGGATGAGCTTCCCATCATCCGACGCGACTTATTTCACCATTCCCGCCCTCACGCGCATCGAGACAGACTCGCGCGTCTTCGCCCACACGCGCTGGGATGCTCTTCCCGCGCCCGGTGGCTTCGCCAACCTGGCCTACGTCTTCTTTCTGCTGTGGGCCTTCCCGCGCCTCCCGTGGTGGGCGCTCGTGCCGCTGGGGCTGATCTACTCGCTGTCGATCACCTGCATCCGGTCGGAGGCAAAGAGTCGTGCGGGCGACACCGCGATGGGGTAAGCAATCGCGCCCGACCGGCGGCGGTTTACTTCTTCCGCGCCGGGGAGGCCGCCGGCGTGGGGCTGGCGGCAGGTTGCTGGTCCGCGATGGGAATCTTCAGGTCGGCCGCCCGCTTGAGCGCGGCGGCGCGCTGGGCGTTGTATTCGTTGATGTCCTTGCTGAGCTGACGCAGCGCTTCGGCGTCGCGCGAGCCGGCGAGCTTCTCGCTGCGGGCCCGCAGCTTCTGGGCGTCGCTGTTCAGGCGCTCCAGCGTGCGGCGCACCTCGGCCGCGGCCGCGGCGTTCACGGCCAGCGCGGGGCCGCCGGCGCCGGCC
>CALMOL010000109.1:7684-8046 GCA_937871685.1 uncultured Verrucomicrobiota bacterium | reverse complement strand
CCGCCATATCCGCCTCCGCCCACGCTGGAGCCGACGAGCTTTTCGCGACGTTGGAAGTCGGACTCCAGCGAGGCCCAGGCCGTCCCCGCCAGCACCGCGCCGCCAAAGAGGCCAACGGCCAGCGGGATCGTCCGCCCGCCGAGCAAGGAGCTGGTCGCGCCCGCTGGCAGCGTCGGGTCTGGCTTGGAAAGCGCCGCGTGCCGGGCGCGAAGCTCGGCGAGCCTGGCTTTGCCCGCCTTGGTGAGCCAACGCTTGTTGGCGATGATGCCGGCCGACCAGATCGCCAGGAGGATGCAAGATCCCACGAGGTAGCCCACGGGCTTGCCGCGCCCAAGGCCGACGATGGTCTTGGCGATGCCCAG
>CALMOL010000109.1:0-7674 GCA_937871685.1 uncultured Verrucomicrobiota bacterium | reverse complement strand
CACGAGCAGCGTGGGCAATCCGGCGAGCCAACAACCACTGGCGGCGGAGTAGTCGGCCTGCACGAGGCCGCGCGCCCGCAGGGACGCGTGGAGATCCTCCAGCTCGGGAGCGACGGCGGCCTCGACCGCGCTGAGGTCCGCCCGGCCGGGGCCGACCGCCCGCAGCACCGCGCGCTCCAAGGCCGGACGATCGGTGGGGCCGCCAGTCGTCGCGGCGGGATCGAGGCGGACGAGGATCTCGCCTTCGTTTCGCAGATCGCCTTGCGCGACGAGCGCCGCCACGGCCGCGTGGAACGCGCGCTTCTTGCCTCCGGCGAGGCAGGCAATCTCATATTCGGATGGCTCCCCGCCATTGTCCGCGAGGGCGCGACGCGGCGGTGGTGAAAGCGAGCGGCGCAGGAACCAAGCCGCGCCAAGCGAGGCCGCGCAGAGCGTCCAAAACAAGGGAAGAAACGACTCGGCAGGAAGGTCGAGGGGCGAGGTCATGGCAATGGGGTTGCCGCGAGAATAAGGCGTGCGTCAAGCCGGTCGCCGCGCCAGCCAGGCGCGCGGGCGCGGTATGACCCACGCGCGGCGGACGTTCACGCGGCGAAAATGGAGGTCGTCGCCAAAGCGCACCGTGGCCGGCGGCCACAAGTCGGCGGGCGGCTCGCCAAAGAAGCGCCGGTAGGAGTCCAGCGTGCGCGCATACCAGTCATCGTATTTCGCGCCCTCGGCCGCGCCGCCGCCCGTGGGATCATGGTGGAGCGGGGCGCGCAGCACGGTGGCGCACAGCTCGTCCCAGTAGGAACGCGTGTAGGTGAGATGGAGGTGCCAGACTTGGTCCACTTGGTCCGAGGGAGTGGCGGGGTGGCCGGCGCACATGGCCAGGAAGAGGAAGCGCCGGTATTCGCGCAGCGCGCGGTGGGCGAAGGGCAGCGTCCAGCCGTTCTCCCGCGCGAGCCGGCGCGCGAAGGTGAGCGTCACGCCGGGCCGGTCGAACGCGAATTCCTCAAGCCGCTCGAGCAGTTCCTTTTGGGCCGGGGTGAGGGACACGGGAGAAGTGATAAGTGAGAGGTGAGAAGTGAAAGGGGGGCAACGCGTGTGAGCGTCGGCCCACTTGTCACCTCTCACTTCTCACGTTCAGACTCCGCTGCCAGTAGCCTACGTCCACCCAGCGGCCGAGCTTGAAGCCGACGCGAGAAAGGTGCGCGACTTGCGTGAAGCCGAACGCCTCGTGGAGGCGCACGCTGGAGTCGTTGGGCAGAGCGATGGAGCCGATCAGCTCGCGCACGCGGTCGGGCGGGGCCGCCTCAAGCAGGGCCGCGAGCAAGGCGCGGCCGATGCCGCGGCCGTGGGCGCCATCGCGCACATACACGGTGGTCTCGGCGGTGTGGCGGTAGGCGGCGCGCGGGCGGAACGCGGAGAGATACGCGTAGCCCGCCACCTCGCTGCCCTCGGCCCAGACCAGCCACGGGAGTTCCGGCCGGATCGCGGCGAGGCGCTGTCGGATCACGGTCGCGCTGACGGGTCGCTCCTCGAAGGTGCAGACCGAGGTGGCGACGTAGTGGTTGTAAATGGCGGCGATGGCGGGCGCGTCGGCTGGCTCGGCGGGACGGATGCGAACGGCGCTCATGGGAGGAAACGAAGCGCTTCGGGCGTGATCTCGCCAACGCTGCGGCAGCCGGCGAGGGCGAGGGTCAGATTCAACTCGGCGAGGACGTTCTCGACCACTTCGGCGACGCCGACCTCGCCCGCGAGCGCGAGGCCATAGACGTAGGGCCGGCCGAGCAGCACGGCGCGCGCCCCGAGGGCGAGGGCCTTGAAGACATCCGCGCCGCCACGGATCCCGGAGTCGAAAAGCACCGGGATCTTCCCTTCGACGGCCGCGACTACGGCTGGCAGCGCATCGAGCGCGGCGATGGAGCCATCCACTTGCCGGCCGCCGTGAGTGGAAACGATGACGCCGTCCACGCCGAGGTCGCGCGCGCGGCGGGCGTCGTCGGGGTGGAGCACGCCCTTGAGCAGCACGGGAAGCTTGGTGTTCCGGCGCAGGAAGGGGAGTTGTTCCCACGTCAGCGAGGGGCGCGAATACGTGGCGGTGAAGCGTTGCACGGCGCTCCGCGCCTCGCCGGAACGGAGCGCCCGAAGCGTGGGGCCGGGGAAGCGGCGTGCTTGGGCGAAAGCGGTGGCGATGGTGGCGAGGCGCAGCGGCGGCCGCGGCGCGGGATCGGGGAGGGGCGTGGATAGCGACGCGCGAAACACCGGGTCGCTCGTGTATTGCGCCAAGCCCATGCCGCGCAAAAAAGGGAGCGAGCCGCGGTCGAGATCACGCGGACGCCAGCCGAGGTAGGTGGTGTCGAGCGTGACGACGATCGCGTCGCACCCGCACGCCTCGGCGCGGCGGACGAGGGAGGCCACGAGGTCGTCGTCCTTGCTCCAGTAAAGCTGGAACCAGCGTGGCGACGCGCCCATCGCTTCGGCGCACGTTTCCATGGGGACGGAGGCTTGGTTCGAGAAGATGAACGGCACGCCGAGCTTGGCCGCCGCGCGGGCGACGGCGAGGTCGGCGTCGGCGTGCGCCATCTCCAGCACGCCGATGGGCGCGAGCAGCAACGGCGCGGGCAACGTGCGCCCGAACAGCTCCGTCGCGGTGGATCGCTCCGAAACGTCGCGCAGCACGCGCGGCACGATGGCGTGGCGGTCGAAGGCGGCGCGGTTGGCGGCCATCGTTCGCTCCATGCCCGCGCCGCCGGCGACGTAGGCCCAGGCGTCGGCGCTCATCGCGCTCTGCGCCGCGGCCTCCAGCTCGGCGGGCGCGACCGGCACGCGCGGCCGGCGGCCGGCGAGGCCGTCGAGGTAGATGGCGCGCTGGCGGTCGAGGGGCACGGGGAAGGCCAAGAAGGGCCGAGAGGATGGAAGAGGGAGGATGGCAGCGAGCGAAGGAGCAAGCGAGGGCGGACTGGTGGCGCACGGCCAGGACGCAGCGCGGATTTGTCGGTTGCCGCGCGGAGAAATCCGCCACACTGCCGCACGTTCAGGAGCGTGCCGAAACCCTCGTGCGGTCCCTGCCATCTTCCATCCTCTCGGTCTTTTTTCCGCTCCATGGCTTCTGCCGACCTCTCTTCCCCCAGTCCTGCGCAGCGCCTGCCCGGCGCGGGCGGGGCGCTCGCGCTGCTGCTGGGAATCAACCTCTTCAACTACCTCGACCGCTACGTGCTCGCGGCGGTGGAGCCGGAATTGCGGAAGGAATTCTTCGCGCCGGGCGATCCCGCGGCGCTCGCGGCGACCGGCTCGCTCGCGCTCTGGTTCC
The DNA here is from genome assembly GCA_937871685.1 of uncultured Verrucomicrobiota bacterium. Classification (GTDB taxonomy): domain Bacteria; phylum Verrucomicrobiota; class Verrucomicrobiia; order Chthoniobacterales; family SZAS-18; genus SZAS-18. Next base: position 4,382 of record CALMOL010000109.1, on the reverse strand, counting down.
TGGTCTCCTACATGATCGCCGCGCCGCTGTGCGGCTGGCTGGCCGACCGGGTCTCGCGCTGGTGGCTCGTGGGCGCGGCGGTGGTCGTGTGGAGCCTGGCGAGCGGCGCGGGTGGGTTGGTGGCGACCTTCACGGCACTAGTCCTGACGCGTGTCTTCGTGGGGATCGGCGAGGGAGGCTATGGGCCTGTGGCGCCGACGCTCATCGCCGACTATTACCCGCTGGCCGAGCGCGGGCAGAAGATGTCGTGGTTCTATGTGGCCATCCCGGTGGGAAGCGCGCTGGGCTACGCCTTCGGTGGGCAGGTGGCGCAGCACCTCGGCTGGCGGTGGGCCTTCTTCCTCGTGACGGTGCCGGGCTTGATCCTCGGCGTGCTCTGCTTCTTGCGGCGCGACCCGCGTGCGGCCCGCGCGGCCGGAATGGCGCCGCGCCGGGCGTCGATGGCAGATTATACCCGCCTTTTCCGCATCCCCTCGTTCGTGGCGAATACGGCGGCGATGACCGCGATGACCTTCGCCATCGGCGGCGTGTCGTTCTGGGTGCCGGCTTATCTCGTGGAAGCGCGCCAAGTCGGCTCGCTGGGCTGGACGAACACCATCTTCGGCGCGATTACCGTCATCATGGGCCTCGCGGCCACGCTCGCCGGAGGCTGGCTGGGCGACAAACTACGAGGCCGGGTGCCCGGTTCGTATTTTGTGGTGTCGGGCGCAGGGATGCTGTGCTCGGCGCCGTTCTTCGTGGCGATGCTCTACGTGCCCTTCCCGTGGGCGTGGGGGCTGCTCGCGATGGCCGTGTTCTTCCTCTTCTTCAACACCGGCCCGTCCAACACCGCGCTCGCCAACGTCTCGCCCGCGCCGGTGCGCGCCACGGCCTTCGCGCTGAACATCCTGTGCATCCACCTGCTGGGCGATGCCATCGCGCCGCCCTTGGTCGGCTGGATCGCGGGCCGCAGCCTGGTGGATGGTCATCCCAACTACAACCCGGCCTTCCTGCTCATCGCCGGCGTGATGGTGGTTTCCGGGATCATCTGGCTGCTCGGTGCCCACCGGCTGGACGAGGACACGGCCGCGGCGGAACGGGAGGCGGGTTGAGCTTGCTGCCTCCAGGGCGGGCGATACGCTCCCGCATGAACCCCACCGCCTACGACGAAGAGGTGCAGGAGGACGTCATCGCGCCCAGTCGAAACCATTCCCGCGCCGCCCAGAACATCGCCTCGCTTCTTGAGCGCCACGCGCCGCAAATGGAGGTGTTTCCGACGCTCTCGCTCGATCTCGACGGATGGAAAACCATCCCTGATGTGTGCGCCTTTGAACGCGACCGCGTCGCCGCGAGCTGGGGCGAAGACGAGGAGGAGGTGAGCATCCCGCCGGATCTCGTCGTGGAAATCCTTTCGCCGCGTCAGAGCCTCGGGCCGCTGGTGGACAAAGTGCGCGAATATCTCCGCCGAGGGGCGAAATCTTGCTGGATCGTGACGCCGGCGCTCGGCTCGGTGTCCGTCTTTTCTGCATCGGGCGAGCGGCGATCGGCCGGGGTGGGCCGCTTCCGGGATGACGCGCTTGGGATCGAGGCGGAGGTGTCGGAGGTGTTCCGTTGAGTGCCCGCCGCATCGCCATCGCGTGCGGCGGCACGGGCGGGCACCTTTTCCCCGGACTCGCGGTGGCGGAGGTGCTCCGCGAGCGCGGGCACGAGGTGATGGTGCTCGTCTCGGAGAAACAGATCGACGCCGTGGCCACGGCGGGACGGGAGAAAGAATTTCGCATCGAGACATTGCCTTCGGTGGGGCTGCCCTCGCCGTTGCTCTCGGCGAAGCTGCCGGGGTTCTTTCTTGGCTTGTGGCGCGCCACGCGGCGCTGCCGGGCAATGTTTCGCGATTTCCAGCCGGCCGCGGTTCTGGGCATGGGTGGCTTCACTTCCACGCCACCAATCCTCGCCGCGCGCGGGCTGCGCCGGCCCTCGCTCGTCCACGAGTCCAACGCCATCCCCGGCAAGGCCAACCGCCTCAACGCGCGCCTCGCCTCCGCGGTGCTCGTGGGCTTTGCAGACTGCGCGCGGCACTTCCGGCGGCGCACGCGCGTCGAGGTGACCGGCACGCCCGTGCGCGCCTCGTTGCGCGCGCCGGTGGACCACGCCGAGGCCTTGCGCGCGTGGGGCTTCGATCCCGCTGACGCGGGCGCGCGGACGATCCTCGTGATGGGCGGCTCGCAGGGCGCGCGGGGCATCAACCAGGCGGTCATTGGCTCGCTCGGCCGCTTCGCCGCGGCGGGCCGCCCGCTGCGCTTCATCCATCAGACCGGGCCGAACGACGAGACGACGGTGCGCGACGCCTACGCCGCGGCGGGCCTGCGCGCGCAGGTGTCGGCCTTCGTGCGCGAGATGCAGCTGGCCTACGCGGCGGCCGACTTCGCGGTGGCGCGCGCGGGCGCGGCGAGCCTCACCGAGCTATCTCATTTTGGCCTGCCGGCCGCGCTGGTGCCGTATCCGCACGCCGCCGAGGACCACCAGACGCGCAACGCGGAGATCTTCGCCCGCGCCGGGGCCGCCGTGCTGGCCCCCGAGGGCGGCACGGCCGGGTCCCTCGCGGAGACAACGCTCGGCTTGCTTTCCGATCCCGCGAAGCTCGCCGCCATGTCTGCCGCCACGCGCGCGCTGGCCCCGGCCGATGCCGCGGCGCTCGTGGCGGACGTGGTGGAGCGGAGCATTTCTTCCTGAAGCAGGAGAGACGGGATTGGAGTGATTAGCGCGGACGAGAAACGCGCGCCATGGAATGCGGCCGGCCTTCGGAAGAAGCCCGGCTCCTAAGGAGTGGTCTTTCGGGAACCAGTCCAATCCTGTTAATCCTTCCAATCCTGCAATCCTGTCTAAAATGCCCGCTCCCTCCCCCCAGCGTTCGCATGGCGACCATTGATTTCCTTTCCTCGTCCCCGCTCCGTGTTCATCTCATCGGCGTGGCCGGCTCGGGCATGAGCGGCATCGCGGGTCTCCTGCTGGAACTCGGGCACCACGTTTCGGGCTCGGACAAGGTGGACTCGGCGGAAGTGGAGCGGCTGAAAAAGCTCGGCCTCGATTTCCAGACCGGCCACGCGGCCGAGCGCGTGCGCGGCTGCGACGCCGTGGTATATTCCTCGGCGATCAAGCCGGGCAACCCCGAGCACGACGAGGCGACCCGGCTCGGCCACCCGCTGCTGCGCCGCGCCGAAGCGCTGGCCGCGATCCTCAACCGCCGCCGCGGCATCGTCGTGGCGGGCATGCACGGCAAGACCACCACCTCGGCGATGGCCGCCCACGTGCTGCGCGGCGGCGACTTGCGCCCGGGACACTACGTGGGCGCGGAAATCCCCGTGCTCGGCACCAACGCGGCGTGGGACAAAGAGGGCGAGTGGTTCGTGGCCGAGGGCGACGAGAGCGACGGCACGATCGTCCTCTATGCGCCGGAACATTCCATCCTGCTGAACATCGAGGAGGAGCACCTCGACTTCTACGCGGACCTCGCGGCCATCGAGGCGGTGTATCGGCGACTGTGCGAGCAGACGAGCGGCACGGTCTTCTACTGCGCGGACGATCCGCACGCCGCGCGGCTCGGCCGCTCGCTGCCCCGCGGGATCTCCTTCGGCGCGACCGAGGGCGCAGACTACCGGCTGCGGCGCTATCACGCGGAGCGATTCCAGTCGCGCTTCGAGGTGTGGCGGGGCGGCGAGAAACTGGGCGAGGCCGCGCTCAATGTTCCCGGCCTGCACAACGCCTCGAACGCCACCGGCGTCGTGGCGCTCGCCACCGAGCTGGGCATCCCGTTCGAGCGGATCGCAGCCTCGCTCGACACCTTCCGCGGCGCGCGGCGGCGCTTCGAGTTCCTCCATCGCGGCGAGCAGTTCGCGGTGGTGGACGACTACGCCCACCACCCGAGCGAGCTGCGCGCTACTCTGGCGACGGCGCGCGGTGGGCACCGCGGGCGCATTGTGGCAATGTTCCAGCCGCACCGTTACTCGCGCACGCTCAAGCTGCGGCGCGAGTTCGGCACCGCCTTCGAGGACGCCGATCTGGTGCTCATCGCCGACGTGTATCCCGCCTCCGAAGCGCCGATCCCCGGCGTGGACGGGGCGATGCTCGCCGCCGAGATGAGCGCGGCCGGCCATCCCGCGGCGGAGTCACAGCCGAGCGTGGCGCGAATGGCGGCGACGGTCGGGCCGCGATTGCGCGCCGGCGACCTCGTGCTCTCGCTGGGCGCGGGCAACATCCACGAGGCCGGCCGTGCGCTCGCCGCCGACCTTGCGCGGGCGGAAGAGCTGCACGCCGCGGCGGGCGGCGAGGCCGAGGTGCGGGTGCGCGAGCCGATGGCGCGCCACACCACCCTGCGCGTCGGCGGGCCGGCGCGCTGGGTGGTGTGG
>CALMOL010000108.1:6350-20652 GCA_937871685.1 uncultured Verrucomicrobiota bacterium | reverse complement strand
TCTCCGACGAAGTCCACCGTGGCGCGCGTGCTGCGCGGCGAGCAGGCCGACTATGTCAACTCGCTGCGCATGCGTTTCGTGCGCGTCCTCGGCACGGAGGTGCTCTTCGGCGAGGCGAAGACGCGCGTGCAGGACTACCGCGCCTTCGCGGCGGACGCGGCTCCGGGACAATCCCTGCGCGGCGGCGTTGCTACGGTGCCTTCGCACGGCGACTGGACGGTGGGCAGCTTCGAGCTGGTGCCCATGGAGCGAGCTACCTGGGAGCGACCCGGCTTCGCGCAGGCGCCGGACCACCCAGTGGTGGGAGTGAGCTGGACGGAGGCCCGCGCCTTCTGCGCGTGGCTCACGGCGCGCGAGCGGGCCGGGGGATGGTTGCTGGAGCAGGAATTCTATCGCCTTCCGACCGATCAGGAATGGACCCTGGCCGCCGGGCCAGGCGAGCCCATGTGGCCGTGGGGCGATGACTTCGCGGCTGCGCGCGGGCGCGGCAATTACTGCGACCAATCCTTCGCTGCCGCCTATCCCGCCTACCGGGGGCCGCTGCTGGGCTTCAACGACGGCCATGCCCACACCTCGCCCGTCACGCGCTTCCCGCCGAATGCCGCCGGCCTGCGCGACCTCGGTGGCAACGCCTGGGAATGGTGCGAGACCGAATACCGCGCCGCGCTCAACCAAAAAGCCGTGCTCGACGTGGCCCCGGCCCTTCGCACCGAGGCCGGTCCCGACGGCACCCGGTTCCGCGTGCTGCGCGGCGCCTCGTGGCTGAATGCCAGCCCCACCGCGTTGCGCACCGACTACCGCTCGCGGCGCGCCCCCAGCTACCGCGGCGCGGATACTGGATTCCGCGTGGTGCTCGCGCAGAGGAAATCTCCCTGAACGAAAGAAAAGCCGTGACACGTGCCCGGGCGTTTTGTTATCCCAGCCTCGGCCGCTTCCGGAGGTTCCCGCTTCCCCTTCCACATGACCATTCTCGTCCGCGCGCGGCGCCTTGCCGCGCTCCCGCTTTTTCTCCTCCTCGTCTCTCTCCCGGCGGCTCGCGCGGTGGAGGAGGAACGCGACATCACGCCGCCGCCCTTCGACCCCAAGACCGCGCGCACCAAGGACATGGGCGTGGGTATCATCTCGCCCTACGACAAGTTTATCGCGCTACAGCAGGAGCTGAAGGGCAAGAAGATCGCGTGGGCGCAGCTCTTTACCCGCACCGCCGCGGAGATCCCCCCCGCCGTCGCTGACCGCGAGGTGATCCTTCCGCTGCTGCTCGGCGTGCGCATCTCCGACGGCGTGATGGCCATCCAGGCGCGCGACGTGGAGCGCCTCAACAAGTGCGCCGGCGAGATCGAGCGCGCCGCCCGCGCCCTCGGGGCCGGCGACTCCTCGCTCGCCCGCGCGCGGGACGTGCGCGCCGCCGCCAACGCCGGCGAGTGGCTCAAGGTCTTCGCCGACCTCGGCTTTCTCCAGCAAGACATCATGCGCGCCGTGGACGCGGAGGACAAGAGCGCCAAGGGCCGCCTCGTCATCATCGGCGGCTGGCTCCAGGGGGTGCGCTACGTCACCTCCATCGTGCGGGAAAACTGGTCGCCCGAAACCTCCAACTTCCTGCGTGAGCCCCTTCTTGTGAAGGCCCTCGGCCGCATGCTCGACGAACTCCCCGAGCGCGAGCGCAGCCATCCCGTGGTCCAGCGCATGCAAGCGGCCCTCCGCGAGCTCCAGGCCATCGTGGACATCCCGCTCGACGGCCAGGTCCCGCTCGAACGCGTGAACCGGGCCAACGCCTTGGCCAGCGAGGTCATCGCCGATGCCCAGGCCCGCGCCCGCGCGCGTTGAGCCGCGCCCTTTCCCTTCCATCCAAGACCATGCACGCCCGTTTCGCCCGCCGCTTCCTCGCTCGGACTTGCCTCGCCGGCCTCGCGCTGGCCTCCGCCCTCGCGCCGGCCGCGCGCGGCGACGTCGCCAAGGCCGACGACATCGCCTACCGCATGGCCACCGACTACACCAAGCGTGGCTATGCCATGACGCCCTCCGGCAAAAACGGCATCATCGGCGGCGGCAGCGTGATGGAGTTCCTCTTCCCCGTCTCCAAGGGCGTGGACTACATTTTCCTGCTCGGCGCCGACGAGAACCTGCGCCAATCCCAGATCTACGTGTATGACGAGGTGGGAAACCTCATTCGCGACGATCAGCGCCGTGGCAACCTCGGCCGCGCTGGCGTTGGCTTTCGCTCGGCCTACAACGGCACCGTGAAGGTCTATTTCGTGGCCGTGCGCACCCGCGGCCTCGGCGCGTGGTCCGTCCTCGTGGGACGCCGCGGTGCCGAGCGCCGAAGTTCTGACGACGCCGCGCCGAATAATCCGCCCGCGGTCGGCTCGACCCCGAGCGGCTACGAGGCGCGCACGCCGGAACCATCGGACAACTAAGCCTTCATCTTCCCGAAACCTCCCGACCCATGAGAAAACATCCCTCCCTCGTCCGCAGCCTTGCCGTGGGCATCGCTGCCTCCCTGCTCGTCGGCTGCGCGCCCGAGCCGCCACCTGCTCCTGCGCCTGCGCCCGTGCCGGTCCCCAAGCGCCGCGTCGCGAAGAAAACCGATCGACCTGAGGACTTCCGCGTGGTCGAGGGGCCCAGCACTTACTCGCGGTGAAACCATTCCGCCTGCCGGCCCGCGCGACTTCGCTAGGCATGAGCGGCAAAGCCCGCTGGCCTCTGCCCCGTGGCGGAGCAACGATCATTTGGCGGCGTTTTGTCGGATTACTTTTGCCGATGCGTTTGGCGCTCATAGCCGGCCTGTTCGCACTCGCGGCCTGCTCGGACGGCGACGCTGGACTGAAGGAGCAGCTCACCCGCACCCGCGCCGAGCTGCGCGAGGCGCGGGGCGAGGTGGAAAAGTCGCGCGCCGCGGCGCGCCCGTCGTCGTCATCGTCGCCCGTGAGTTTGGACCAAGCCGGCACGATGCTGGCGCGGCAGAAGTCCGAGTGGCTACGGCGCCTGCGTGCCGAGGGCGCTGATCTGGGAGAGGTGAGCGCCGGCCCCGTCTCGCTGCTGCCCTCGCCACGCGTCTTCACCGCGGAGCTTTCGGCGGGCTCGCCCGGTGCCTCGGGGCTGCGGCCCGCGCTGCCGGTCACGGCCGACGCGACCGGTGCATGGGTGCTGCCTGATTCCGCCCACGTTCTCGCGCTATGGCGCCCAGCCAAACCGGCGGGAGAGGATGTCCCGGCCTTGGCCGCGCGGCCGACCCCGGCGGCGTTGCGTCCGCCCGCGGGCGGTGCCTCAGCTCCTACCGGTTTGACTCCTGCTGGCTCGGTGGAGCTTTCGTGGGAAGGCGACCCGTCGCCGGCCCCGCGTGGCCCTGAGGGGGCGGCCCCGCGCGCTGCGACCGCGGCGCCGCGGCCAGTCGCATTGCCTGCACCATCTCGCCCCAACGCATCACCGCGGCCCGCCGCCGGCGGCGCGAGCCCATCGCCCACGCCGGGCTCCGTTTAGTTGGACTGGGAAAAGGGCGGCGCGGCGAGTCCCTCTCCAGGCGAGTCGCCGCGCCGATAGCCGGCCATCGCGGCTACTGCCCAAGCGAGGGCTGCACCGAACGCGAGCGCGGCTCCGGCGCGCCATTCCGCGCCCGCCCAAAGCCGCGGGAGCGAGGCAGCCGGCCCGAGCATCGGCGCGAGCAAGTGCAGGACTCGCGCGCACTCCCAGGCTGCGGCTGCCCAAAGCAAGGCGCAGCCTGCGGCAAGCAAGCCGCTCGTCCGGTTCCAGCCCGCGATGCCCGCGCTGGCCGCACCGACGGCAAGTGCCACGCCCACCCAGGGCATCCACCAGCGCACCTCCCGCAGCCCAAACTCGCCCGCCGCCAGCAGCTCGATCCACGGCAGCAGCCCTGCTGCTGCCCCGCCCAACCCGGCAATTATAAAAAGCGCACCACGAAGGAAAGGATGCTGGGGTGGTAGAAGGGGCATCGCGTCCGCCTTTCCATACCAGCGCACGTTCCTGCTTTCTATCCTCAACCCTTGAAGTCCGCTGCCACCACCAGTTGCCGGCCGGGACCGTGGACGCCCTCGATGAGGATGCCTTCCACGTCGGCCGTTTTCGACGGACCGGTGACCCAGGTGATGTGCGGATCGTGGCCCAGCGCCGCGGCGGCCTCGGCCACGGTGGCGTAAAGCTTGGCGCGAGGGAACACGGCGACGTGTGTCCACGGCGCGAGCGCGCCCAAGCGGCTGGAGGTTTGCGCGTCGCGCAGGATCACCGTGCCCGTCTCGGCGATGGCGCCGGCCGCGCGCGTGATGCCGAACTCGTATTCGTCCAGCCGCGCCACGTCGAAGGTGGTCTCCACCTCTAGGCCGGCGCCGAACTCCGCTGCCAGCGCCTGCCACAGCGCGGGATCGCAATAGCCGCGCCGCACGCCGGCCGTGCGCAGCCAATCGCCGGCCGCGCGCACGTCCGCGCAGGCGACGCCGTTCACCAGCTTCACCCGCTCCGCGAAGGCATCCCAAAGGCCACGCCCATCCAGCGCCTTCCGGTGCGTGGCGACCTCATCGGGAAACTCGGGATACGCCGCCCGCGCCGGCAGCGGAGCGAGCGCGGCGCGCACGCGGCCAAGGATCAGTTCGCGGGCGTCAGACACGGGGAGAACGTGAGAAGTGAGAAGTGAAAAGTAAAGCTTGGCCGCACTGGTGCGCGGCTGAATCCACTTCTCACCGATCACTTCTCACTTTTCACTTTTGCCCACCCGGCCGCAGCATTCGCTCGCGCGCCACCATCCAGAGGAAGCCGACGAGCGCGGCGTAGGGTAGCAACGAAAGCCATTGCGACGCGGCGCCGTCAAAGAACGGGTTGTGCTCCTTGGATGTCTCCTCCAGCAAGGTGTCCCACTTCGGCAGGCCGGCGGCGAGGAAGGCGATCACGATGCCGGCGATGGCGCCGCCCGCGATGTAGCCGGAGGAAAGCAGCACGCCGGGACTCTTATCTGTCTCGGCCGCGAACTGTTCTTCGGTCAATCCCTGGTGGCTCGGCTGCTTCTGCCACCAGCGGTCCACCGCCCAGCGCACCATGCCGCCCACGAAGAGCGGCGCGCTCGACGAGAGCGGCAGATACACGCCCACGGCGAACACGAGCGAGGGCAGCCCGCACAATTCCATCACCACCGCGATCATCACGCCGAGCAGCACCAGCGCCCACGGGAGCTTTTGGTCGAGGATGCCCTTGATGATGTAGGAGACGAGGAGCGCCTTCGGCGCGTCGAACTTCTTCACCTCCGAGCCATCCGGGCGCTTGGTCACGGTGCCGTTGATGCCGGGGTCCACCAGCCACACGGCGCGACCGTCGCTGTCCACAAACCATTTTTTCGCCGAGCCGCCGGCTGGGTCGGGCTGGTGCCACACGCGGTATTCCTTGGAATCGCCGAGCGCCTGCGGACCCGAAAGCTTCTCGCGCTTGGCGTTGCCCAGCTCGCCAGCCGGGGCCACGAGGCCGGCGGGCGCGGCCTGCGCGGCGGGCACATACACGGTGGCGGCGTCGTTGAGCCGCAGGAGAATCGGCCCGAGCACCAGCGCGGAGGCCAGCGCGCCGATGAGGATCGCGTATTGCATCAGCTTCGGCGTGGAGCCGAGCAGGAAGCCGGTCTTGAGATCCTGCGAGGTGGTGCCGCCGTTGGACGCCGCGATGCACACGATGGCGCCCACCGAGAGCGCCGTGACGTAGGACGACCCACCCGTCCAGCCCATGAGCAGAAACACCAGGCAGGTGAAGAGCAGCGTGGCCACCGTCATGCCGGAGATGGGGTTCGACGAGGAGCCGATCTGCCCGGTGAGGCGGGATGACACCGCCACGAAGAGGAAGCCGAAGACGAGCACGAGCAGCGCGCCGAGCGGATTCATGTAGAGCGAAGGGGCGAAGGAGATGGCGGCCACGAGCGCCAGGCAGCCGATGAGCACGAACTTCAGCGGCAGGTCGCGGTCGGTGCGCGGAGCGGCGTCGCCTTCCGGGCCGGCCGCATCGCCCGTCGAGCGCAGGCTTCCCGCGATGCCCTGCCAGATGGTGGGCAGCGCGCGGACCAGCGAGATGAGGCCGCCGGCCGCCACCGCGCCCGCGCCGATGTAGAGGATGTAGTCGCCGCGGATCTGGTTGGGCGTCATGTCGCGGATCAGGCGCACGCTCGGCGCGAGCGGGCCGTTGAGCGCGTCGCCGAAGTATTTGATCAGCGGGATGAGGACGAGGTAGGAAAGCACGCCGCCGGCCACGGTGATGGACGCCACGCGCGGCCCGATGATGTAGCCCACGCCGGTCAGCTCGGGCGACGCCTCGATGGCCACCGAAGCAGACCGGAGCGGCGGGCCGAACACCGCGCCCACCGTCTCCTGCCAGCCGCGCAACGCGACCGAGGCGACCTTGTAGGCGAGGCCGACGAAGAAGCCGGAGAAGATCACCTTCGCGCCCGGCGAGGTGCCGAGGCCCTTGGCGGCGGCGACGCGCATTTCCTCCTTCGCGGAGGGCGAGGCCTGCGCGCGGTCCTCGGCGTTGGCCCCTGCCTTGAGCACGGCGGCGCAGGCGGTGCCCTCGGGATACTTGAGCTTGCCGTGCTCCTTCACGATCAAGGCGCGCCGCAGTGGGATCATCATCAGGATGCCGAGCAACCCGCCAAGAATGGCCACGAGCATCACGCGGGTCAGCTCCAGGTCGAAGCCGAGGATGAGGATCGCCGGCATCGTCACGCCCACGCCGAAGGCGATGGACTCGCCCGCCGAGCCGGCCGTCTGCGTGATGTTGTTCTCCAGGATGGTAGAATCGCGCGCGCCGAGCTTCGAGAGGCCGCGGAAAAGCGCGAGCGCGATCACCGCCACTGGAATCGAGGCGCTCACCGTGAGGCCGACCTTGAGCACGAGGTAGAGCGACGACGCGCCGAAGATGATGCCCAGGATCGTGCCCGTGATCACCGCGCGCCAGGTGAACTCCCGCATCTCGACCGACGCGGGGATGAACGGCTCGTGCGGCAGCGCGGCGGAAGGCTCGGCGGAAGCGGGGGCGTGCATAGGGGGAAGGGCTACCCGATGCGCCCGCCGGGCACAACGCGCAATTGCTGCGCCGGGCCGCTTTCCCCGCTTGGCAGTCCTCGCCCGCGCGGGGCAGCATGGCGGCCGCCATGACCCTCCTCGAGTCTTCCCACGATCTTCCCACCGCGCGCGGCCCGATGCGTGCGCACCTCTTCCGGCCTTCGCGCCCCGGCCGCTGGCCGAGTGTGCTGCTCTTCTCGGAGATTTTTCAGGTCACTCCGCCGATCCGCCGATTGGCCGCCGCGCTCGCGGGCCATGGCCTCGCGGTCATCGCGCCGGAGGTGTATCACGAGTTTCTCGATCCGGGCGCCGTGCTCGCCTACGACCAAGCTGGCGCGGACCGCGGCAATGAGTTGAAATACGCGAAGGAACTGGCCGGCTACGACGACGACGTGCGTGCTTTGGTCGAGTGGCTGCCATCACAAGAGTGGGGCTCGGGCGCGCTGGGCGCCTTCGGCGTGTGCCTCGGCGGCCACCTCGCGCTGCGTGCCGCGCTCCGGCCGGAGATCCGCGCCACGGTCGCCTTCTACCCCACCGACGTGCATTCCTCCTCGCTCGGCCTCGGCAAGCAGGACGACACCCTCGCGCGCCTCGGCGAGATCCGGGGCGAGCTGCTGTGCGGATGGGGCCGGCAGGACCCGCACGTCCCGCGCGAGGGCCGCCGCCTCATCCGCGAGCGGCTCGACGACGCGGGCGTCACTTTCGAGTGGCACGAGTGGAACGGCGCCCACGCCTTCCTGCGCGACGAAGGCCCCCGCCATGATCCCGCCCTTGCGCGCGCCGCTCTCGGCCTTGCGCTGGATCTCTTCCACCGCGCGCTGCGGTAGGCTTGGCCACGGAGGCACGGAGAACGCGGAGAAGTGACCTCACGGCTTAAGCGGGAACCGGCATTACCGTGTGCCCACGCTCCATCCACCTCTCACCGTTCACTTCTCACGTCTCACTTCAGCTCCGCTCCTCGTCCGCGTCGATGTATTGGAACATCGTCTGCACGTCGTCGCGACCGGCGAGGCCGGAAGTTTCCTTGCGCCATTTGAGGCGGTCGGAGCCGTCGTCGTTCCAGCCGAATTTGCGCACGAACTCGGAGAAGTTCGAGATTTCCTCGTCGTCCGGGCGGCGGCCGCGCTCGAAGGCCCACTCGAGCAATTGCTCGTCGGAATCATTCGGATGCGAGACGACATGGTCGCGCAGTTCGTGGTAGGAGATGCGCAGGAAGCGGCAGGTGCGGCCGTCGAAGCCGTCGCCAAGGAATGGCTCGTAGTCGGGGCCGAGCGGCGCGCGGGCCTGGGCGCGGATCTTGTCGATCATGCGGCCGAAGTGGGCGAGGCCGCCGACGCGGTCGTGGGGGGAGCGGACACCAGGGATTGCGGGCATCGCCCGGCATACGCCCGCGCCGCGCCGCGGGCAAGCCCTTCTGCCACCCGCCGGGGAAGGGCACGTTTTTCGCTCGCGCAGGCGGGGGGATTTCCGGCATCGTGTCCGGCGTTCCCCGCCGCCGAGCCATGTCTTCGCCGTCCGCCAAGCTTACCATTCAGGAAGTGAACCGCCTTAGTGCCGACGAGTTCTCGGCGCGCCTGGGCGGCTTGTTCGAGGACGCGCCGTGGGTGCCGGGTCGCGTGGTCGGCAAGCGCCCGTTCCGCAACCGCGCTCACCTGCTCCAGGCGCTGGGCGACGCCGTGCGCCGCGCGTGGCCCGACCAGCAGCTCGCGCTGATCCGCGCGCATCCCGACCTCGTGGGCCAAGCCGCGGCGGAAGGAAAGATCTCTCCTGCGTCCGCCGGGGAGCAGTCCGCTGCGGGCCTGGACTGTCTGGGCGCGGAGGAGCGCCGCTGGTTTGACCGCTACAACGCGGCCTACCGGGAGAAGTTCGGTCACCCCTTCGTGCTGTGCCTGCGCGCGGTGAAGGCGCGCGACAAGAAGGACGCGATCCTCGAGAGCTTCGAGATCCGCATGCACAACGACCCCGACCGCGAGCGCGCCACCGCGCTCAACGAGGCCGTGCGCATCGCCGAGTTCCGCCTGGCGGAGCTAGTGGAATAGGGCCGAGGTAGAACCGCGAGGATGGAGGATGGCAGGGAGCTTTCCTCGCGTTGAAGGCAGTTCCAACGGGAGAAACGGTTCTTGCCATCGCCCCTAGCACCCTGGCTTTCTCGCTTCGCTCGATTCTCTATCTTCCACCCTCCCGACCTTTCTCTCCCTCACGCCGGCTGCAACGCCGGGGGACGCCGCGACGACACGACCGCCGCCGGCCGGTCGGCCAGGGGCTGCATCGCGGCCACGGAAAACTCGGCCAGCGAAGTGTGGTCCAGCTCGCGCTCTAAAGCGCTCTGAGCCGACGAAAAAATTTGGTTGAGCACCGCCTCCATGCGCGCGCCCACCGGGCACTTGGGGTTTGGCCGCGCGCGCGGGCGATTGAGCGGCTCGGCCGTCTCGACGGCGCGATACACGTCGCCCAACGTGATGTCCTCGGCCTTGCGTGCGAGGCGCGCGCCGCCGCGCGGCCCCTTCTGCGTCTGCACGAGGCCCGCGCGGTTCAGGGCGCAGAGCAAGCGGCGCACGACCACCGGGTTCGTGTTCGTGGACCCCGAGATGCCCGCCGAAGTCCGCGTTCGCCCTTCGCCGTGCGCCAACAGGAGGAGCGTGTGGACGCCCATGGCGAAACGGCAGGAAGCGGGCATGGGGAAGACTACGCGGCAGGAGCGCTTTTTCTAGGAGGCGGACGCGGGTGACGCGGTGGACGGAAGTGAATGGTGAGCCAAACGAAGCGAGACAGCTAGGGTGCGTGGAGCAATCGCGAATGGTAGAGTCCAGACCGTTCTGTGCGCGGCGGGGGAAGCAGCAAGCCGCGCCACGGTTCACTATTCACGATTCTCGATTCACCTCCGCTCCATGTCCTATCGTTCTTTCGGTGAATTCGTTCAGGCCCTCGACCAAGCGGGCGAACTGCGCCGCATTGCCGAGCCGGTGGCCACCGAATTGGAGATCACTGCGCTGGCTGATCGCGAGATGAAGTCGCCCGGCGGCGGCAAGGCGCTGCTCTTCGAAAAGCCTACGGTTAATGGCCAGCCATCCAAGTTTCCGCTCGCCATCAACACGATGGGGTCACGTCGGCGCATGGCGATGGCGCTCAAGCTCAACGACATCGAGGAATTGGCCCGCGAGATGCAGATGCTCCTCAAGGCCAAGCCGCCGACGAATCTCCGCCAGGGCTGGGAGCTGCTGAAGCAGGGCGTCAACCTCCTCCACGCCCGCCCCAAGCGCGTGAAGGACGGCCCGTGCAAAGAAGTCATCCATCGTTTCGAGGGTGATGCCCAGACGAAGGATCTCCCGACACTGCTCGATCTCCCCATCCTCAAGTGCTGGCCCGACGACGGCGGACGCTTCGTCACGCTCCCCAATGTCCACACCAAGGATCCTGATACCGGCGAGCGAAACCTCGGGATGTATCGCATGCAGATCTACGACGACCGCACCGCTGGCATGCATTGGCAGGTCCATAAGGTCGGCGCGCGCCACGGCCGGCGTTACTACGAGCGCGGCGAGAAGATGCCCGTGGCCGTCACGCTCGGCGGCGACCCGGCTTACACCTTCGCGGCCACCGCGCCGCTGCCGGATGGTCTCGACGAGATTCTGTTCGCCGGGTTTTGCCGGAAGAAATCCGTCGAGCTGGTGCGCTGCGAGACGGTGGACCTGGAGGTGCCGGCCGACGTGGACTTCGTGCTGGAAGGCTACGTGCAGCCCGGCGAGACGCGGCCGGAGGGGCCCTTCGGCGACCACACCGGCTTTTACACGCCGGTGGATGATTACCCGGTCTTTCACCTCACGGCGATCACGCACCGCAAGGACGCCGTGTATCCGGCCACCATCGTGGGCGTGCCGCCGATGGAGGACTTCCACATGGGCACGGCGAGCGTGCGCGTGTTCCTGCCCGTCTTCCGCATGAATTTCCCCGAGATCGTGGACATCGCCCTGCCGGCCGAGGGCGTCTTCCACAACCTCGTCTTCGTCTCCATCCGCAAGCAATACCCGTGGCAGGCCTACAAGATCATGCACGGCCTGTGGGGCATGGGGCAGATGATGTTCTCCAAATACATCGTGATCGTGGACGACGACTGCGACGTGCATAACACGAGCGAGGTGCTCTTTCGCCTGTGCGCGAACACCGATCCCGGCCGTGATTCCACGCTGGTAAAGAGCCCCTGCGATTCGCTCGACCACGCGCCCAACGTGCCCAATATCGGCACTCACATGGGCCTCGACGCCACGCGCAAGCTCGCCGGCGAGGGCTACGCGCGCACTTGGCCTGCCCTCGTGAAGATGGACGCGGAAACGCTGCGGCGGATGGGGGAGCGCTTCGGGGTGAAATGATCTGCCAAGATCATCGCCACCGCGACGCGCTTCTCGCGGCACGCGTGCGGGAGGTTACCTGGCCTTGTCCAATCAGCCCGGGTGCTGAATCGGATCACCGCCGGGCGACGAGGCCATCGGCGCGGTGCCTGCGTCATCCGACCCGAGCGCCAGCGCCACCGTGGCCTCGAAGCTCAGCGCCCGGCCTTCCCGGCGCGCGGCCTCGATGGCGAGCCCGGTGAAATCCGCGGCGGCCATCACGGCGCTCAGAGCCGGGTGATCGGCCGCCGTTGGGACGAGGCCGATGCGCGTGCGTTGCGCCTCGCTGGCCCCCATCAGCCGCGCGGCGCGTTCGTATTGCCGCTCGGCCACCGCGAGCGTGCCGAAGGCGTCGAACGGATAAGAAGCGGCCCAGCGGTTGCCGAGGCTCAGGCCGCCTTGCAGGGATTCGGTGAGACGCGCGCGCGCCTTCGCGAAGTCACCCAAGGCGATGGCGTTTACACCCACCGACCAGGAGGTGATGATGGACATCCACGCGTCCCCGGCCTGGCGATAGAAGGCGAGGCTTTCCTCCGCCAGCGCCAGCGCCTGCGCGAAGTCGCCCAAGGCGGCGGCAAGCGTCGCCTGCGTATGCTGGCCGGAGGCGGTCAGCCGCGGGTCGTCGGCCTTGGCGGCCCAGGTCATGCCTTCTTCGAGCAGGGCTTGCGCCTTCGCGGGGTCGGGAGTTTCCAGCGCGTGGGAAGCCAAGTCGATCAGCGCCTGCGCGATGCCCCGCGGATCGTTCGCCGTGCGATAGATCCCGAGCGCCTCGGTGCGCACGGCCTTCATGCGCGGCAGGTCATCGGCGATCCACGCCAGCCGGCCGGCGGCCGCCAGCGCGGGGGCGCGCAACGCGTCCCGCGCCGCGTTCTCCGGATGAGCCAGCAATTGGTCCACGTTCTCGCGCGCATCCTTGAAAAGCCCGCGCACCTCGACGTAGCGATGCGCGGCGGCCACGATCCGCAGTCCTTTGCTCGCCTGGCCGGGCAATTCGAGGCTGGTATCCACGGCGGCGCGCACGTTGCCTTCCTCCAGGTCCACCCGGCCCAGCCATTCCTTCTGCCGCGAACCATCCAAGTGCTTCGCGGCTTCCTCGGCGAAGGCCACGTAATGGTCGAGGTGCCGGATCCGAAACGCATCCTGCTCGCCCGCCTCGATGAGCTTCTCGTCGGCGTAGTCCCAAAGCGACTCGAGGAGGAAGTATCGTTCCTCGTGCGCGGAGGTCTTCTCCGTGTAGACGAGCGACTTGTCCACGAGCTGGCTAAGCAGGTCGACGATTTCGAAGGCGGGCAGGGAATCGTCCGCGCACACCGCCTCGATGGCCTCTAGCGTGCGACCCCGCCGGAAGACGGCCAGCCGCCGGAACAGGCGGCGCTCTGGCTCTGCGAGCAGGTCATAGCTCCAATCGATCAGCGAGCGCAGCGTCTGCTGGCGGGGCACGGCGGTGCGCGCGCCGGTGGTGAGCAAGCGAAAGCGGTCGTCCAGCCGCTCGACGATCTGTGGCAGGGTAAGCACCCGGATGCGCGCGGCCGCCAGCTCGATGGCCAGCGCGATGCCGTCCAGCCGCCAGCAAATCTGCGCGACGAGGTGCACGTTCTCGTTGGACACGTGGAAGGACGGCCGGGCCAAAGTGGCGCGGTCCACGAAAAGGCGCACCGCCTCATAGCCGAGGAGGCGATCGAGGGCGTGGGGGCCGGCGACGATCTCGCGCCAATGGCCCGGCAGGCTCAGCGGCGGGAGCGGCCAGGCCGTCTCGCCGGCGATGCCGAGCGGCTCGCGGGAACTGGCCAGAATGCGCAGGCCCGGGCACGAGCGCAGCAGCGCCTCGGCCAACCGCGCGCAAGCGGCGACCACGTGCTCGCAGTTGTCGAGGACGAGCAAAAGCTGCTGGGTGCGGAAGAAGCTGGCGAGCGTCGCGGCCAGCGGACGCCCGGCCTCCTGGCGCAGGTCAAACGCGGCGGCGACGGTTTCGATCACCAGATCGGGATCAGTGATCGTGGCGAATTCCACGAGCCAAACGCCATCGGAGAACTGCTCGATCAGGTCGGCCGCGACCTGGAGGGAGAGGCGCGTCTTGCCCGTGCCGCCCATGCCCGTGAGCGTGAGCAGGCGAGTGCTGCCGAGCAGGCGCTTCACCTCCTCTACCTCGCGCTCCCGCCCGATGAAGGAGGTGAGCTGGACGGGCAGGTTGTTCGGCACCTTTTCCAGCGAGCGAAGCGCGGGAAACTGCGAGGGCAGGCTGGGCGCGATCAACTGGAAGAGCTGCTCGGGACGGGCGAGGTCACGCAGCCGGTGCTCGCCGAGCACGCGCAATTGGACGCCCTCCGGCAGGCCATCGCGGACGAGTTCCTGCGTAGGCAGCGAGAGCAGCACCTGGCCGCCGTGGGCGGAGGCGAGGATTCGCGCCACGCGGTTCAGGGTCTGGCCGAAGTAATCGCTATCGCGCTGCTCCGCGGCGCCGGTGTGCAGCGCCATGCGCACCTTGATTTCCTCGATGCCTTCCCAGTTCGCCGCGAGCAACGCCCGCTGCGCCCGCACCGCCCCCTCAAGCGCTTCCCGCGCCGTGTCGAATGCCACGCAGAACGCGTCGCCGATCGTCTTGAAGACGTAGCCGTTGCACGCCTCAAAAGCCTCGCGCAGCAAGCGGTCATGCTCGGCCAAGGCCACGCGCATGGCCTCGGGCTGGCGCTCCCATTTCTTGGTGCTCCCCTCGATGTCGCTGAACAGGAAAGTGATCGTCCCGGTGGGCGGAAGGGCCATGATGATTCAGTCTGGTCGTCGCTCTCCGACAAGTAGCGCGTGTCCGCCAAGTTGTAGAGGCGGGGGGGGAGGGCCCCCCCGCCCGAGCGCCGCCCTAAAAAAGGGGCGACCCCGCCC